>CALGGX010000189.1 GCA_937916025.1 uncultured Selenomonadales bacterium | reverse complement strand
CTTCCGAAGAATACGTGAAGGCTCTCGAAGGCGCGAAGACGATTATCTGGAACGGTCCTGTCGGCGTGTTCGAGTTCGAGAAGTTCGCGACCGGCACTCTCGAAGTTGCAAAGGCAGTCGCCGAAGCTACCGAGAAGGGCGCAATCTCGATCGTCGGCGGCGGCGATTCGATCGCGGCATTGAAGAAGACCGGCTTGAGCGGCAAAATCTCGCACATCTCGACCGGCGGCGGCGCAACTCTCGAGTTCCTCGAGGGCAAAGTCCTCCCGGGCATCGATGCAATTGACGGCGTCGGACGCGTTCCCATCATCGCCGGCAACTGGAAGATGAACAACACCATCAAAGAAGGCGTCACGCTCGTCGATGAACTGATTCCGCTCGTCAAGAACGCCGATTGCCGCGTTGTCGTCGGAGCTCCCGCGACCGCACTCGCCGCTGTTGCGAAGGAAGTCAAGGGCACCAACATTCATGTTGCGGCTCAAAACGTGCACTGGGCAAAATCCGGCGCATACACCGGCGAAATTTCGACCGGCATGCTCAACGAGATCAATGTCGACTACGTCATTCTCGGACACAGCGAGCGTCGCGACTACTTCGGCGAGACCGATGAAGGCGTCAACAAGAGAGCGAAAGCGGCGTTCAACGCGGGCATCACTCCGATCATCTGCTGCGGCGAGCCGCTCGAGATTCGCGAAGCCGGAACTTACATCGATCATGTTGTCGGTCAGATCGACAAAGATCTCGACGGCTTTACTCCGGCTGAAGTGAAGAAACTCGTCATCGCTTACGAGCCGATCTGGGCGATTGGAACCGGCAAGACCGCGACCTTCGAGCAGGCTGAAGAAGTCTGCAAAGCGATCCGCGAGTCGATTGCAAAGAAGTTCGGTCAGGAAGCGGCGGATGCAATTCGCATTCAGTACGGCGGCAGCGTCAAACCGACCACGATCAAAGATCTCATGAAACAACCGAATGTCGACGGCGCACTCGTCGGCGGCGCATCCCTCAAGTCGAAAGACTTCAGCGAGATCGTCAATTTCTAATTCGTAATTAGGAATGCGGAATTAGGAATTAAATTATCTGAAATAAGAGCGGCGGCGACCGACGAACGTTTGCCGCCGCTTATTTGATCAATAAGACGTTTGTATAGGAGAGCAGAAATATGGCTACAATCAAACACGCACCGATCTGCCTGATCATCATGGACGGCTGGGGAATCGGCGATCCCTCGGATAAATACAATGCGATTCAAGTCGGCAAGACGCCCATTCTCGATGAACTTACGAAAAAATATCCGAACTCGCAATTGCAGGCGAGCGGCGAATACGTCGGTCTGCCGGACGGGCAAATGGGCAACTCCGAAGTCGGGCATATGAATATCGGCGCAGGGCGCGTCATTTATCAGCCGCTGACGAAGATCACCAAATCGATCAAAGACGGCGACTTCTTCACCAACAAAGCCTTGACGAAAATCACCGACGCCGTCAAAGCCTCCGGCGGCGCATTGCATCTCTTCGGTCTTCTCTCGCCCGGCGGCGTTCACAGTCATACCGAGCATCTTTACGGCTTGTTCGAGCTCGCAAAGCAGAAGGGCATCGGCACGGTTTATGTACATGCCTTCCTCGACGGGCGCGATGTGCCTCCGAGCTCGGCGATTGAATATCTCGCCACGCTCGAAAACAAAATGAAAGAGATTGGCGTCGGCAAAACCGCAACCATTTCCGGGCGTTACTACGCAATGGATCGCGATAAGAGATGGGATCGCGTCAGCAAGGCTTACAATGCGATCGCAAAGGCGGATGCTCCGAAAGCGGCGAGTTCCGACGAAGCAATCAAGGCATCTTACGACGCGAAAGTTACGGATGAGTTCGTCATTCCGGTCGTTATCGGCGATTATTCCGGCATCAAAAAGAATGACGGCGTGATCTTCTTCAATTTCCGTCCCGACCGCGCGCGCGAATTGACGCATGCGTTCACCGACAAATCTTTCGACGGCTTCCCGCGCGTTGAAGAGCTCGTCGGTATTCCGTTCGCGACCATGACGCAATACGAAGAAGGACTCAACGTCGATGTGGCATATCCGCCCGAGTCGATCAAGAACGGGCTCGGCGAATATATCAGCAATAAAGGCTTGACGCAATTGCGCATCGCCGAAACCGAGAAATACGCGCATGTCACGTTCTTCTTCAACGGCGGCGTCGAGGATCCGTACAAGGGCGAAGATCGCGTGCTCGTTCCCTCGCCGAAGGTTGCAACTTACGATCTGAAGCCGGAAATGAGTGCTCCGACCGTGACTTATGAAGTCGTCAAGGCGATTCTCTCGGAGAAATATGACTTCATCATTCTGAACTACGCGAACGGCGACATGGTCGGACATACCGGCGTGATGAAGGCGGCAGTGCAGGCGGTCGAAACGGTCGATACGTGCGTCGGCATCTTTGTCGAGTGCATGAAGAAGGTCGGCGGCGAAGTCGTCATCATCGCCGATCACGGCAATGCCGATCAAATGTACGATTACAAATTGAAAGAGCCGTTCACCGCGCATACCACAAATCCGGTGCCGATTATCGTCGTCAGCGATCGCGTGGCGGAAGTCAAAGAAGGCGCGCTTTGTGATGTTGCGCCGACTCTGCTCGCGCTTGCGGGAATGGAGCCGCCGCCGGAAATGGAAGGCAAATCGCTCGTCACGATGAAATAAAATTCGAGCCGAATTCGGCAATTGAAAAGAGCCTCCGCTCATTCGAGCGTCGGCTCTTTTTTTGTCGTGTCGATTGCGCCGTCAAGTCGCGCGTCGGTTTTATTTCACTTTGACGACGATGTCGGGGTCGGCAATGACTTTGATGCCGTTGTCTTTCAGGAATTGCGCAATCGCATGTCCTTCCTTCGTATCCGCACCGATGACAACCGCAGTCTTGCCCGCGCCGTTGAAGACCGTCGATGCGCCTTCCGTGATCGAAATTTCGTCGCCGAACTGCACTTTCGGAATCGGTTTGTCTTCGACGTGAATGCTGCCGCTCATCAGATCGCCCGCGCCGCCGTCAAACTTGATCACGATGTGTCCGAGGCTCTTGAGGTTGTTGTTGACATCCTCGCCGACTTTCAGAATTTTGAACTCCGAATCGACGATTTTGATCACGTCGCCTGCCTTGACAACGCCGTCGAGCTTGTTGCCGCTGTGCAAAACCGCGAAGCTGCGAAGCTCCGGAAATACCATCGAGTCCTCGAAGATGACCAGCATCTTTGCTTTGCTCGTAAAGTCCGCGACCTGCTCGCCGACTTCGACTACCCGCGTGCTGTAATATTTGTTCGCCATCAAAAACCCTCCCACATTGAAATAACACAATAGATGAAATTTCCTTAATGAGTGTAAATTCGCCGAGATGAAAATTAATCCTGCCGCTGAAAAAATAATTCGTAATTCGTAATTCGTAATTCGTAATTGAAAGAGACGAGCTTTTAATTCCCAATTCGTAATTCGTAATTCGTAATGTATAATTGAAAGAGACGAGCTTTTAATTCCTCATTCCTCATTCCTAATTACGCATTACGCATTACGCATTACGCATTGTTCTTCGCCTCGCCGATGATGCGAACTTCCGGACTGAGTTTTACAGAGTAAGTTTCAAACACGCGCCGCTTCACTTCTTCAATCAATTGCAAAACATCCGCCGCCGTCGCGCCGCCCGCATTCACCACAAAGCCCGCATGCTTTTCCGAAACCATCGCGCCGCCGATCCGCAAGCCTTTCAAGCCCGTTTGATCGATCAAAGTGCCCGCAAAATGTCCTTTCGGACGTTTGAATGTACTGCCCGCCGAAGGATATTCCAGCGGCTGTTTGCTTTTCCGACGTTGCGTAAAATCTTCCATAGTCTGTTTAATTTGCTCGGGATCGCCTTCTTCGAGCTCCAAAACGACTTCGCAAATCGCCTGCCCGTTCGTCTGAAACACGCTTCGGCGATATCCCAAGTCGAGTTCGTTGCCGCGAAGCTCGAAACATTTGCCTTCACGCGAGACCGCGCGGACGCTCGACACGACATTTTTCATCTCGCCGCCGTACGCGCCCGCATTCATGAAAACCGCACCGCCGATGCTGCCCGGAATTCCGACCGCAAATTCCAAGCCTTTCAAACCGTTTTCTGCCGCAAACAGCGAGACTTCTTTCAACTTCGCGCCCGCGCCCGCAATAAGTCGCCGCCCATCGCGACGTATTTCCGAAAATTCGCCGTTGAACTTCATTACCACGCCGCGAATTCCGCCGTCGAGTACCAACACGTTCGAGCCGT
>CALGGX010000188.1 GCA_937916025.1 uncultured Selenomonadales bacterium | reverse complement strand
AAAATCCGGGCGCATCATCGCCAAATCGACATCGTCATCCCACGGCACGAAGCCGCCATGCCGCGCCGCGCCGAGCAGAGTGCCCGCATATGCAAACCATTTCAGCCCGTACTTTTTGCAGATGCGCGCAAATTCTTCAATCAAGTGCAATTGCACATTCCACAACTTTTTTCGCTGTTGCGTGACCAAAAATCCGTCGCGAAATTCATCATGATACAGTCGCTCGACAAGCGCATCTTTCGGCTCGTCATCGACTTGACGCAATCGATTTTTCCGAGTTCGGACAAGGAAATATTCCGCAATACAAAAAACCTTCGCGGCAAGAAAAAATGCCGCATACGAAAACGACTCGTCCGTCTGCATTTCCAATCGACTGCGCTCGAGAAAATCACGCCGATACAAATTCAACGACGACATCAATCGAAACGCGGCAAAAGCATTTTTATCTCCGACAACTCCCGCATTCGCGGCTTTTTCGGAAACAACTTTGACATTTTCGCCTTCGCGCTCGACATACGCCGTCGAATGCACTATATCCGCATCGGAGCTTTCGGCGGCTTTTATCAACAATTCAAAGGCGTTCTCGAAAATCAATTCATCCGCATTCATAAAGTAAACATACTTGCCGGTTGCATTTTTCAATCCCGTTTGCCGCGCGGCCTTTCGCTCGCCGCGCAAGAATTTGATCCGCCGACTGTCGATCTGATTTTCGGAATTCAACATCGGATCGCTGCTGACGAAAATCGTCTCGAAATCGGAAAATGCTTGCGCCGTCAAACACTCGAGACACGACTTGACATTATCCAACGCGCCTTCCAATGGAATTATCACAGACAATTTCGGCTCATTCATTGGCATCATCTCCATTTGCATTATATATCAAGCGGCGCGGCAGATCAATTTCAATTGCGAAAAACTTTCGGATCGACTAAAATCGATACGAAGGGAGTGATTGACTTGCCGCGAAGATTGTTCATCAAGTTGATGCTCGCGCTCGGACTCGAAAAATTTTTTCCGAGCTTCGCAGAAGCTTCAGAGATTTCCGATCGACATTACGGACGTTTCGAGCTCAATGTCGAGCAGCTGATCACGTCGGACGCCCGGACTTCGCGCGTTCTGATGTGGAGATCGGAAAAACCTCTCGTCGAGCCGCGCGTCGAATTCCGATTGCTCGGTGACGACAGTCTTTTCGAGCTCCGCGCGGCTTTTTCAATTTACGACGGCTTACACATTTACTCTTGCCGATTGGAAAATTTGAAACCGGAGAGTGTTTACGCGTATCGAATTGTCAGCGGCGAGCGCGCAACGGATTGGAAGAAGTTCTCGACGCCGGGCTTCGGACGGTTTCAGATGCTGATCTTTTGCGACAGTCAATGCGTCGACTACGGCGTTTGGAAGTCCGTTGCGGATTTTGCATCGAAAAAATTCCCCGACGCCGAGCTTGCGACCGTCATCGGAGATATCACCGACAACGGGCAATACGCCCCGGGCTGGCGCGGTTGGCATGACGGAGCCGCGCGGCTTCTTTCGACGCGCATTTTCGTGCCGGTGATGGGCAATCACGAGTGTTATGAGCCCGTCAATTGGTTGAATTGCCTGCCCGTCGGATATCTCAATCATTTTGTTCAGCCGTCAAACGGCAGCAAGAAGTTTGATCAATACTTCTATTCATTCGATTGCGGCTCGGTGCATTTCATAGTGATGCCGCTGTTTGACGAGCTCGGGATCGATCTGGTGCTGACGGGGCATTTGCATACGTATCGCAATCGCGGACATATTTTCGAGCAAAAAAAAGCCGATCACGGTCCCGTTTACATAATGTGCGGACTTGCCGGTGATCAGCGATATAAAGAAAAAATCAGCGCGGAGTTTGATGATGTGGCGGCGACGCCGAAGGATAATTTTTTGGTGCTCGACGCCGACGCCGATTTGCTTCGATTGCGCTGTTTTTCGATTGACGGGAGTTTGATTGACGACTTCAGCCTATCAAAGCCTGACCGAAATAGACGACTGCTCCCATGAAGATTATGAACGGAATGTAGAATTTGACGGCGAAGGCGAGCAATTGAGAGTCCGCGCCCTGAACGCCGATTGCCGCCGAACCGATTGCAATCGACAGCGGCGAGATCATTTTGCCGGCGCAAGCTCCCGTGGCATTGGCCGCCGCCACCCAAGCCTGAACATCCGGCGGCGCGTTTATGACGGGACTCTGCATTGCCATGACTTGCAATTTGCCGAAGAGCACGCAACTCGAAGTCGCGGAGCCGGTAATGTAAGTTCCGACCGAGCCGAGGAACGCCGCGATCGTGGGATAACCCGTGCCGGTAACCGCGACGGCGGTATCGGCGATTTGTCCGGTCATGCCGCTGTAGCCCATGACTTTTGCCGTGGCGATGACGGCGATGATCGTGACCATGGTGAATTTCAAGCCGTTAATGGTTTTTGCGAGCACGCCGAACATTTCTCCGAACGACGCGCCTTGCCGACTGCCGCCGATGAAGGCCGCGAGCAGAATCAAAACGCCGGGCGTGTTCACCCAGACGAACGTGTAAGGCGCGCCGCCTTCGCCGGTATAGATCGGAACACTCGATTTGATCGTCATCAAAGCCTGATTGATCGGCGGAACGAGTTTGCTGGTGCAAAGCAGGAAGATGAAGATCAGAATGAACGGCATGCATGCAGTGAGTGCTTTTGCCGGATCGATTTTTGTTTCGGCTTGATCGGGCATTGCAAACTCCGGATCATTGACGGGGAATTTTTTTGCAAGCACGACGATTGTTCCCATGGTGAAGATTGCGCCCGCGACGACCGCAAGTTCCGGACCGACGAACATCGAGATCGCAAACTCCGGCACCCAGAAGGCAAGTCCGGCTCCGAGGCACATCATTGTCATGCCCTTGAGAGCCTTCAGTCCGCCGCCCGTGACAATGACAATCAACCACGGGCAGAGCAATGTCAACACGGCGAGTTGCAAGCTGGTGAAAGTTGCCAATTGCATTGGATCAAAGCCGGTGACGTTGGCAAGAGTGACGAGCGGAATTCCGATCGAGCCGTAGGCGGTCGGCACGGAGTTTGGAATCAGGCAGACGCTTACCGACAGGATCGGATTGATGCCGATACCGGCGAGCACGCCGCCCGGCACGGCGATTGCGGTTCCGAATCCTGCCATGCCTTCGAGGAAGCCGCCGAAGCCCCACGCAATCAACAGGATCAAAACGCGTCGGTCATGACTGACGCTCGTCAACATTTCCTTGATCGTGTCCATTGCCTTGGTGTGCAGCACTAAATTATACGTAAAAATGGCTGCGATAATGACTAACAAAATGGGCCAGCACGCGAGTGCGAGACCTTCGAGCACCGCTTCAATGGCGTATTGCGTTTCCATTCCCCAGACGCCCATGCCTGCTCCCAACGAGATGAGCAACGCGGCAACGCAAGCCTTCCACGGCGACATCTTGATGATGGCGAGCGCAAGTACCAGCCACAGGATCGGTGACAGTGCGAGTAAAAACATCAAAGTGATCATTCCTCCCCTTAGAAGAAATTTACGCGGCGGCGAGATAATTCATCGCATTCCCCCTTTCGATTAATTCAATCAACATCCTCGAAAACGTCGGCAACATCGATGATGAAGTCGTCATACAGCGACACTTTGATCATCTTCATTTCCGCCGCTTCCGCCAAAACTTTCTCCGTCGCGCGTTTCAATTCATCTGCAGAAAACGGATGATAAACTCCGTAACCGACAAAACTGCCTTCGATCAGATGATATATTTCGACGAATTTGTTTGCGGGATCGACAATCCAATATTCTCGGACGCCGTATTTTTCATACAGCAATTTTTTTTGAAATTTATCGTTTCGCGCGGTCGAAGGCGAAAGAATTTCGACGACCAGATCGGGCGCACCGAAAATGCCTTTGTGTTTGATAATGTCGGGATTGCAGACAATCATCGCATCGGGCACGAAGTTGTTTTTTTCGTCCAAAAATACATCGACTTCGCCGAATACACGGCAACGTTTTCCGCGCAGATACTTCTTAAAAATACTGTAGATATTACCTGCAATTTGATTGTGATCGACGCTCGGGCGAGACATCATATAAACTTCGCCGTTAATGAGCTCGTAATCCTCGCGCGTATCGGAAATGTTTTCATATGCCAATGCCGCTTCCATTTTATTTCCTCCTCAATCAACGTCCTCGAAAACGTCGGCAACGTCGATGATGAAGTCGTCATACAACGACACTTTGATCATCTTTTGCGATTCCGTTTCCGCCTTCTCCGTGTCAGTCAAACATTCCAATTCCAATTCCGTATAAGGATGATAAACTTCGTCGAGCACAAATTTGCCTTCGACAAGATGATATACTTCGACAAGTTTGTTTTTCGGATCGACAATCCAATATTCCTTGACGCCGTACTCCGCGTATTTTTGAAATTTCTTCGTCCGATCATTTTTCGATGTCGAAGGCGAAAGTATTTCAACAACCAGATCGGGCGCGCCGTTAATCCGAACTTCATCAATGATTTCCGGTCTGCAGACAATTACCACGTCCGGAATAAACTGATCGTTCTCGCCGAGCTTCACATTGGGAGCCTCGAATGTTTTGCAACGTTTTCCGCGAAGATACTTTCTGAAACTGCTGTAAATGTTGCCTGCAATTTGAATGTGCTTGATCGACGGACTTGACATCATGTAAACGTTGCCGTCGATAAGCTCATACTTCTCGTATTTGTCGGAAATGCTTTCGTATGAAAGTGCCGATTCCATTTGCAATTCCTCCCGTTCTCATCTCAAAAGATCAATTTTTTCGATCTCGTAGCCTCCGGCATTGAGCGCGCCGATGATTCGATCGATGTGCGCCTGATTGTGCGTCTCGACCGTCACCTCCAACACGACTTTTTTGAAGCTGTCCGTCATTCGCGCCTGATCGTGCTCGAGCTTAATGACATTGGCGTTTTCGTCCGTGAGAATTTGCGAGACGTTCAGCAATTGCCCCGGCTTATCCGGCAACTGCACCGAGAAGCAGAAAACTCGCCCGCGCGCGATCAATGCCTTGTCGATCAATGCCGAGATCGTCGAGATGTCGATATTTCCTCCGCTGACGATCGCCGCGACTTTTTTGCCTTTGAAAGGCAGTTTCGACAACGCCGCCAACGACAGTACGCCCGCGCCTTCGGCGATTAATTTGTGTTTTTCGATCAAAAACAGCAATGCCGACATGATCTCCATCTCGTTGACGGTGATGATCTCGTCAAGATATTTTTTGCAGAATGCGAACGTCAATTCGCCCGCTGTTTTTACCGCGCAACCGTCGGCAACCGTATCCGCGCCTTCGAGCGTAACAATCCGTCCGGCGTCGAGTGCCGCCTTCATGCACGCCGCATTTTCCGGTTCCACGCCAATCACTTTGACGGTCGGACTGACCATCTTCGTCGCGAGCGCGACTCCGCTTGCAAAGCCGCCGCCGCCGACCGGAACCAATATCGCATCGACATCTTTCAGCTCGTTGATGATCTCGAGTGCCGTCGTCCCCTGCCCGAGGATCACTTCCCGATCATTGAACGGATGCACGTAAACATATCCGTGTGCTTTCTGCAATTCAAGCGAATGCGCCGCCGCGTCGTCAAAACTGTCACCATTCAAAACGACTTCGACGCCGAACGCCTTCGTCGCTTCGACTTTCAAGATCGGAGTCGTCGCCGGCATGCAGATCACTGCCTTGATGCCGAGCTTCTGCGCCGCAAATGCCACGCCTTGAGCGTGATTGCCCGCCGAAGCCGTGATTACTCCGCGAGATTTCTCTTCGTCCGTCAATTGGCTTAATTTGTTGTATGCGCCGCGAAGTTTGAACGCGCCCGTGTGTTGCAAATTCTCCGGTTTGAGATACACTTCGTTGCCGCTCAACTCGGAAAAAAAATCGCTGTGAATGAGTCGCGTCTTGCGAACCACTCCCGCCAGCTGTTTATCCGCGCGATACACGTCCGCTATCGTTGTTTGCGCCGCGATTTCCTCGGGCGTCAATTCATTCGTTTCAACTTCGCCGCTCATTGATCCTGCCTCCAATTTTTTTGTAACTTTAACACTGTAAAGCCTTGACTGTCAATCTAATTGTAGCAGGAAATTTGCCGCGCGCATAGAAAAATTTTCAATGATCGAGAGGAGGAATTTCTGATGATCAACAAAATTCTGGTGCCCGTCGACGGCTCTGCAGGTTCCGATCGGGCGGTTGCACAAGCAGTTTCCATTGCGGGAAGTTGCGGCGCGAAACTCATTTTTCTGTATGTTGCCAACATCAATCAGCTTGCGATCAACGCGTATCTGTCGGACGCAATTTTGTCGGCGGTTCGGAAGGCGGGGCAAGTGATTCTCGACCGCGCGGAAAATATGATGCCGAGCGGCATCGAGTACGAAACATATTCCGAAACCGGCTCGCCGGCGGTAACGATCCTCGAATTCGAGAAGCGGCTCGGCGTTGATTTGATCGTCATGGGAAGTCGCGGGCTCGGATTGATTAAAGGCGTATTGCTCGGCAGTGTCAGTCAATACGTCGTCGAACAGGCGCAATGCCCGGTGCTCGTTGTCAAAGCCGGAGGAGAAGACAATTCTTAATTCGTAATGCGTAATGCGTAATTGGGGTTCGGGAGTGACGTTTTTTAATTACGAATTAAGAATTACGAATTACGAATTGAAAAAGCATCTCCGCTCGAAACGAGTGAAGATGCTTCTTTTATGTCAGCGCGCATAATCCGGCTGTTAAATATCTAAATCAGTTGGAGAAACGTACTGAAGATATTTGGAATCGGTGCATTACAGAATAGCGCAATTCGGTCGGTTGGACTTTTGGAAAGCCGGAGACGAAATTTCCAAGTCGTCAAGCGACTCGTCACAATTGAGTGCGGGCTGATGTCTGCATGAGCAAACCGCCGCCCGCCAAGCGTTTTAACCCTTCGCCGATGTTATCCTGCGGTTTTATATGTATGCAACACGGTTCCGGATCATCTGAACCGGTTTATGCGCGACTTAACATCATTGTTATCCGATAAATTCTTCGATGATCGAATCATAATCGCCGTGAATGTCGAAAGGCAATTCGTAATTCACTTCCGTATTCAGCAATGCCAGATCGATCGCCGTCGACACTTTATCCGCTTCCGCATACAGCTCTTTCAATTGCTTGCGGACTTTGTTGCGATCGTAATCGATCGTCTGAATGCGCTCGATATCGTAACGATATTCTGTCTGATTGCCTTCGTTGTTGAAGACATAACCGCGCCCGACGTTTTTCTGAACGATACGCGAACTTTTCTGCCGAACAAGCTCGTCAAGCACCGAAGCCAGCGAATGTCGACGCCGATTTGCATCAACCGCCGTGTCCAGATCGAAATTCATTCCCGACTTCGCCGAGTGAATCGCATGCGCCAATTTCTCTCGCTCTTCAATCAATCGGAACAGAAATTTGATCACGCCGTCCGCCGAAAACTTTTTGGAATCGTAATTCGTCACGTCGAGTTCTTCATCCGATTGCCCCTGCACCGATTTCGAGCGGAAATGCTTCTCTTTGACGGTCATGACATTTTCCGAATCCGAGAGATACTCCCGCGCGTGCTCACCGAGCTTGTCGAAAATATTCTGCGCTTGAAACGCCTCTTTCAAATTCATTCGCTCACCCCGCCGTCAATCGAGAAAATCCTTCAACTTCTTACTGCGCGAAGGATGGCGAAGTTTCCGCAGTGCCTTCGCTTCAATCTGCCGAATGCGTTCGCGCGTCACGCCGAAACTCTGCCCGACTTCTTCCAATGTCCGAGCACGCCCCGTCTCGTCCAAGCCGAAACGAAGAATCAGAACCTTTTGCTCGCGCTCCGTCAACGTGCTCAACACCTCGCCGAGCTGTTCTTTCAGCAATTGAAACGACGCGGCATCCGCCGGTGCAAGCGCATCTTGATCTTCAATGAAGTCACCCAAGTGCGAATCCTCCTCCTCGCCTATTGGAGTTTCGAGCGACACAGGTTCCTGCGCAATCTTCATAATCTCGCGGACGCGCTCGACCGTAACTTCCATTTCCTTTGCGATTTCTTC
>CALGGX010000187.1 GCA_937916025.1 uncultured Selenomonadales bacterium | reverse complement strand
CGACGCTCTTCCGATCTGTGTTCTTGCGGCAGTTACAGCCGAAGGCATTCTTGTTTGAAAACGTGCGCGGGCTGTTGAGTCACGACGGCGGTCGGACGTATCGGACGATGCTCGACGTGTTCGGCGACTGCGGCTACGTCGTGCAGAAGAAAATTCTCAACGCGTGGGATCACGGCAATGCTCAGAAGCGCGAACGGCTGATCACGATCGGCATTCGCAATGATCTTATCGAGCGGCTCGCAATTGAATTTCCGAAACCGCGCGGATATCGACCGGTGCTCCGCGACGTGCTTAAAGACGTTCCGGCGAGTATCGGCGCGGAATATTCGGCGTATAAGCGATCGCTGTTTGAATTGATACCGCCCGGCGGTTATTGGCGAGATCTGCCCGAGGAACTTGCGCGCGAGTACATGAAGAGTTGTTGGAATATGGGCGGCGGACGCACGGGAATATTGCGGCGAATGAGTTTCGACGAGCCGTCGCTGGCGGTGTTGACTTCGCCGACGCAAAAACAGACCGAGCGTTGTCATCCGACAGAAGCTCGACCGTTCACCGTCCGAGAGAACGCCCGCATTCAGTCATTCCCCGACTCGTGGCAGTTCTGCGGCTCGATGGGCAGTCAATATCGACAGATCGGAAACGCGGTGCCGGTCAATCTCGCGTATGACATCGCGCTCGAAATCAAGAGAGGATTGGAGGCTTTGTAAATGCTGAATTTCATTTCCGACGAGGATTTTTACCGGCATATCGCCGAGACGATCAATCAATACGGCGAGCGACTTCAGCCGTACGACATCGATAAATTCAACGGCAACATCATCGATCCGATCAAGTTGCTCTTCGACAAAAGCGTTTACGGCAAGACGTGGGAGGAGATCATCGACAGCGAGATTTTCCGCCAACGCGACAAGTCAAATAACAACAGCATCGGCTACTTTCATCAGAAGATTTTTCGGTACATCGACGGTTGCACGGTGCCGAAGTCCGGTTGGGATGTGATCTTCAAACGCGAGGGCGGCATCGACGTTCCGGATTGCGGCAGAGTCGGCACGATTTTTGTCGAGATGAAGAACAAACACAACACGATGAACTCCGCCGCGAGCGCGAAGACTTACATGAAAATGCAGGGGCAGTTGCTCTCGGACGACGATTGCGCTTGTTTCTTGGTCGAAGTGATCGCAAAACGCTCGCAAAACATAGCGTGGACGGTTTCGCTCGACGGGCATCGGCAAAAACATCGCCGCATTCGCCGCGTCAGCATGGACGAGTTCTATCGCATCGTCACGAACGATTTCGTGTTTGACGAGTTGCAACGACGCGCGGACGGCTCATTCACTCTCGCATTATACATGCTCGGTTTCGAGACATATCTCGGTTTCAACAATTATTGGGAGGTTGATCATTGATGGCAGAATTACCGCAAAAGCAGCAGAGTCTGCAACAAATTCTCGACTCGGAGAGCGTGCGCAAACGCTTCTCCGACGTGCTCGGTGACGCGGCGGCTCCGTTCATCTCGAGCGTCTTAACCACCGTCAACAGCAGTGACGCACTCAAAAAGTGCTCGACAACATCCATTCTCTCGGCGGCGGCAACTGCGGCGGCTCTTCGATTGCCCGTCTCGCCCGCGCTCGGCTTCGCTTACATCATCCCGTACGGGCAACACGCCACGTTTCAGCTCGGCTATAAAGGCATCATTCAACTCGCACTCCGCTCGGGGCAGTATCGCAAGATCAACGCCTCCGCCGTCCGCGAGGGACAGATCAAAGAAGTCGACTTCATCACCGGCGAGATCATCAAAGGCGAGCCGATCTCCGATCGCGTCGTCGGCTACATCGCTTACTTCGAACTCGCTAACGGCTTCAGCAAATCCCTCTACATGACAATCGACGAACTCGAACATCACGCGCAAACATTCAGCCGCACTTACGCTTACGACAAAAAATTCGGCAAGCGCACCAGCGTTTGGACGATCAATTTCGACAGCATGGCGAAGAAGACAGTGCTGAAACTCCTGCTCTCGAAGTTCGGAATCATGTCGATCGAACCGGCAAGCGCGGAACTCGTAAACGCATTCGCCGAACCCGAGCTCGAGCGCATCGACGAAGGCAGTTTGACTTTGCAATTCAACGAAGTAACGCCGGAAGACGAAATAATCGAGCCCGAGTTCATTACCGAACCGGCGAATGACGATCAAGCCGAGCAATCTGCTCCGAAGGAAGAAACTACATGATTAAATCCGCTTCAATCAGAAACATTTTCCTCGCGCCGTTCGCGTTGTGGGCGGTGCTGTTCGTCGCCGTGCCGTTCTTCGTAATCGCGTGGTACGGCTTGACGAACGACGACGGCATTTTCGATCTCGGAAGCCTCGCCATGATCACCCGCCCCGAGTATTTCAAAGCCCTGTTGTTTTCATTGCTCCTCGCGCTCGTGTCGACGGCGGCATGCATTTTGCTCGCGTATCCGCTCTGCCTGATCCTGATCGAAAAAATCGGCAACACGCGCGATTTGCTCGTCACGCTTTGCGTCGTGCCGCTGTTGATGCAATCGCTGTTGTTGACAATGGCGGTGCAGACAATCCTCGAGAAGAACGGCGTGCTCAACCAATTCCTGCGCGTGCTCGGATTGCCGGACATCTACATCCTCAACACGCCGATCGCAATCGTGCTCGGCATGGTGATCAATTTCCTGCCCTACGCAATCCTGCCGATCTTCATCGCGCTGTCGAAAATCGATCAACACGTCATCGAAGCCGCACGCGATCTCGGTGCCTCGCCATGGCAGACTTTTCGCCACGTCCAATTGCCGCTCTCACTGCCGGGTGCCGTCAGCGCGATCACTCTCGTCTTCATCCCGTCGCTCACGACATTCTTCATCAGCGCAATCCTCGGCGGCAACAAAATTCTCTTGATCGGCAACATCATCGAACAGGCATTCACCTCCGCGTATGACTTTCATATCGGCAGCGCACTGTCGTTGGTGTTGATGATCTTCGTCGTTGCCAACATGTTTTTGACAATGAAATTCGACACGACGGACGGGGAGGCGAATTGATGTCAACTCGATTGAAACACATTTACGTCGCGGTGATTTTGACGCTTCTCTATGCGCCGATTGCCGTTATGATCGCGCAATCCTTCAATGCAAGCCGATATCGCGGACATTGGACGGGCTTCACTCTCGATTGGTACTCGTCACTTTTCGAGAGCGAAGATATCTTCGCCGCGTTGTCGAATACATTATCTATCGGATTGCTCGCGGCGTCGATTGCGACCGTCGTCGGACTGATCACATGCATTGCACTCCATGGTCTGCGTCGCCGAACCCGCGCGGCTTTGATGAGCGTCGCCAACATTCCGATGTTGAATGCCGACATCGTCACCGGAATCGCGCTGATGTTGCTTTTTCTTTCGATGGGCATTCGGCTCGGCTACGGTTCGATTTTGCTCGCGCACATCATCTTCAGCCTGCCGTATGTCATGCTCTGCATCATGCCGCGCTTAATGACGCTCAATCAAAATCCTTACGAAGCCGCGCTCGATCTCGGCGCATCTCCATTCCAAGCATTTCGACTCGTCGTCTTGCCGGAACTCAAACCGTCGATCGCGGCAGGATTTTTACTCGCGTTCACCATGTCCGCCGACGACTTCATCATCACGCATTTTACGAAAGGCGCGGGCATCGATACGCTCCCGACAGAAATTTACGCCGAACTCAAGCTCGGAGTGCATCCGGAAATGTATGCGCTCTCGACGCTCGTCTTCGCGGCGGTTTTGCTCTTCGTCTTCTTGATTTATATCAATCGGAAATTCATGACCGATATCAGAAAGGAGAATTTGCTTTGAAAATCGCATTGGCTCAACCCGAACTCCGCGCGGGACATCCGCAATTCAACACGCAGAAAATCACGCGCTTCATCTACGACGCAAAACGCGAGGGAGCAACCGCGCTCGTCCTGCCGGATAATTACATCACCGGCATGCCGCCGTCGGAGGAAGAATTGCCTGCGATCCTTCGCGCCGATCTCGACTCGTGTCGACAACAGATCAAAGAGGCGGCAGTCGGCATCGAGCTCATCACTTCGTCGAGCGAATTGGATCCGCGCAAGGATTTTGTCATCGACAATCAGGCACGCCCGTTTGCTTTCGGCAATGTCGAAAAATCCGGCGGCGAGAAAAAATCGCTCCTCGGACGGCTGATCTCCGCTCGCAAACCCAAAATCCGCGTCAACTCCGTCGGCATCGACAATCGCGGAAAATTCATCAGTGTTTTCGACGGACGCTCGACCGTCTTCAATGCAAAAGGCGTGCCGGTGCTCCGCGCGGAATCATTCAAAGAGCAATTGCTGTATTTCGAGAAAGAAGAGCTCGACAAAATGCCGGAAGCAATCGGCTATGAAGAGTCGGAGGCGGAACGGATTTATCACGCGCTCAAATACGGCGTGCAACGTTATCTCGAGCTGATCGGAATGAAAAAAATCGTGATCGGCGCGAGCGGCGGCATCGATTCTGCCGTGGCGGCGGCGTTGTATGTCGACGTGCTCGGCGCGGAAAATGTTTATCTCGTCAACATGCCCACGCATTTTAATTCGCTGACGACGCGCGGACTTTCCGAGCAACTTGCCAAAAATCTCGGCTGTCAATACATGATCGTTTCAATCGAAGACACGATCGAAGCAACCGTCAAGCAATTGGAATCGACGACGATCAAACTGCAATCGGACGGCTCGACGTCGAAGCTCGAGCTCAACTCGTTCGTTCGCGAGAACATGCAAGCGCGAGATCGGAGCGCGCGAGTGCTCGCGGCGATTGCGGCGTCTCTCAATTGCGGTTTTACCTGCAATGCAAACAAGGCGGAAGCGACGATCGGCTACGCGACGCTCTACGGCGATTGCGCGGGGCTGTTGGCGGCGACGGCGGATTTGTGGAAATATCAGATGTACGAGCTGGCGGAGTATTTCAATGACGAAGTGTACGGGCGCGAGGTGATTCCGCAAGGCATCATCGATATCGTTCCGAGCGCGGAACTGTCGACGGCACAAAACGTTGATGAAGGCAAGGGCGATCCCGTGCATTACGATTATCATGATTATCTTTTCCGCGCGTTTGTCGAAAGCAATCGGCAGCCGGAAGAGCTTCTCAAATGGTATGCGGACGGCAAATTGGAAGCCGAAATCGGTTGCGAGAAGGGGCTGACGAAAAAATACTTCGCGTCGGATAAAGAGTTTGTCGACGATCTCGAGCGGTGGTGGAATCAATATCGCGGAATTGCGGCGGCAAAACGCATGCAAACTCCGCCGTTGATCGTCGTAAGCGGCAAACCGTTTTCGGCGAATGAAACGCTTTGCGGAGCGTATTACACGCGCGGCTATCAATTGCTGAAGAAAATTCTGCTCGGCACGACGGATTAATCGGAGATGAGCGCGCAGAAAAGGGGATGATCTCATGGAAAAACGCAAACTCACGGCGAAAATGCTCCGCTACCTCGCCGATAAATATCCGACGAAGGAAGCCGTCTATGAAGCACTCGTACATCTGAAATCGCAATTGAGTTTGCCGAAGCCGACCGAGCACTTCGTCAGCGATCTGCATGGCGAATACGCCGCCTTCTTCCACATCGTCAACAACTGCTCCGGCGTCATTCGCGAGAAGGTCGATCACGTCTTCAGCCGCCGCCTCACGCGAGAAGAACGCGCCGAGTTCTGCACTCTCATCTATTACCCGCGCGAGAAGATGGACGAAATCCTCCCGACCGTCAGCGATCAATCGGAGTGGTATCGCATCAACCTCTCGCGATTGCTCGAGCTCGCCAAATTCATGTCCTATAAATACACCGCGTCGAAAGTGCGGGGCAAAATCCCCGAGAAATTTCAATCGGTCGTGTTTGAATTGATCGGCACCTACCCCGAGCTCGACGGCGCGCAGGCTGTCTACCACGACGAATTGCTCGACACAATCGTCCAGATCGAGTCCGGCGGCGAGTTTATCGAAGTGCTCTGCTCGCTCGTCAAACGCCTCGCCGTCAGCCGATTGCACATCGTCGGAGATTTTTTCGATCGCGGCAATCGCCCCGACTCGATCTTGAATTTATTGATGCGCCGAGACGCTGTCGACATTCAATGGGGCAATCACGACGTGCTGTGGATGGGAGCTGCTCTCGGCTCGGAAGTTTGCATTGCCGGCGTCGTTCGCAATTCCATGCATTACAACAACACGGACGTACTCGAGCGCGGCTACGGCATCAGTCTCCGATCGCTGATGAATCTCGGCGCGAAACTTTATCCGAACGACGAGCCGATCAAAGCCGCCGAACGCGCGATCTCAATCATGATGTTCAAGCTCGAGGGGCAGATGATCCGACGCAATCCGGACTTCAAAATGGAAAATCAATTGCGGCTCGGTGAAGTCGATTTCTATTCGTCATACGCGCTGTTGAGTGACGGCGAATCGTATCAGCTCAACAATTCGTATTTCCCGACGATCAACGAACAACTCTCCTCGCCTTACGAGCTGATTGACGACGAAAAATCCGTGATCGAAGATTTGAAGTCCTACTTCGTCGAAAGCCACATGCTGCAGACGCATCTCGAATATCTTTATCGCAAGGGCGCGGTGTACAAGTGCTGCAACGGCAATTTGCTGTTTCACGCGTGCGTACCGCTCAATGACGACGGCTCGTTCCGAGAAGTCGAGTTCGAGGGGCAGAAATTTCATGGGCGCGCGTATTTCGATTATGTCGATCGCCGAATTCGGCGCGCGTATCTCAAGCGCGAGCAATGCGATCTCGACTTCATGTATTTTCTGTGGTGCGGTTTGTTATCGCCGATCACCGGGCGCGAAGTCAAAACCTTTGAGCGGACATTCATCTCGGATCAACAGACATGGAAGGAGCCGAGCGATCCGTATTACCGATTGATCGACGATGAAAACGTCTGCAAAAAAATTCTGCTCGAGTTCGGACTCGATCCCGAGCAAGGGCATATCATCAACGGTCACGTGCCGGTGCTCGTCAAGGAAGGGCAGACGCCGACGAAGGCCAACGGCAAAGTGATCGTCATCGACGGCGGCTTCAGCGAGGCGTATCACAAAAAAACCGGCATCAGCGGCTACACTTTGATCTCGAACTCGCGCGGGCTTCGACTGTTGCAACATCAGCAGATCGCGGACGTCCGCGCGGCTTTGAAAGACAATCGAGACATCGAGTCCGTTTCCGAGCAGATCGAATTGCAGGCGTATCGCACCACGGTCGGCGACACCGACGAAGGTCGTCAACTCAAAGACGACATTGAAGACTTGCTGATACTGCTTCACGCCTACCGCACCGGCGAGCTCATCGGCAATTGATCATGAACGACAATCAACGCCGCGAGGCTCTCAGAAAATTTATCGGCGATTGGAAGGAGCGCGGCTCCGAAAAATCCGATGCGGCTCTCTTTTGGCTCGGACTGTTGACGGCACTCGGGCTCGAGAATCCGCTCAATTCGGTTCGGCTCGAGCACGAAGTCGACGTTGACGGACATGCATGTTTCATCGACGTGCTCATCCCCTCGACGCGAGTATTGATCGAGCAGAAGTCGCGCGGAATCGATCTCGAAAAGCCCGCGCGCCAATCCGACGGCAGTTTCTTGACGCCTTTCGAGCAGGCAAAGCGATACGTCGAGGCACTTCCATATTCGCAACGCCCGCGTTGGATCGTCACGTGCAACTTCGATGAGTTTCGCGTCTACGATCTCGATCGACTGCCTGTATTGCGAACGCGCGAAGCCGTCAAGCCGCAGATCGTCACTCTGAAACATCTCTTGCTCGAGTACAATCGACTGATGTTCCTCGCCGATCCGAACGACGAAAACATCGAAGAAGTAAAAATCTCCGCCGACGCCGTTCGCATTATCGAGAAAATTCGCCGCGCCTTCGCTCGAAAAATGATCGCCGCGTCAAAAATCTCGCGCGATCCGATCAAGCAATTGACGCGCGAGCAATTGGATGAACTCAATCAATTTTGCGTGCGGCTGGTGTTCTGCCTGTATGCGGAGGACGCCGCGCTATTCGCGCCCAATCAATTTGTCGATTACATCAAAAACGCCGCCGATCAAACGCAAGCACTCGCCGAATTGTTTCAAGTGCTGAGTACGCCGAAGCCGCAACGTCCGAAAGGACTCCGCGCGGAGCTCGATGCATTTCCTTACGTCGACGGCGGGCTTTTCGACAAAGACTCGATCACCATTCCGGCATTCGACAAGATCACTTCCGATATCATCACGCTTTATGCGAATGACGACAAGATCAATTGGTTTGCGATCAACCCGACGATCTTCGGCGCGCTTTTTGAGTCAAACCTGTCGTCGGACACGAGACGCTCCGGCGGCATGCATTTCACATCCCGCGCCAATATTCATAAGCTCATTGATCCGCTCTTCCTCGACGACTTGCATGACGAGTTTGATGCGATCAAACGCAAGCGCAAAGTCAATCGCCTCGACGCGCTTAAAACATTTCACGACAAGATTGCGTCGCTGACGTTCTTCGATCCGGCGTGCGGGAGCGGCAATTTCCTGACAGAGACCTATATCAGTCTGCGCGAACTCGAGAACGACGTCTTACGCGAGTTGCTGAAGTTCGGAGCCGACTGTACTGTAAAAGTGTCGATCGAACAATTCTTCGGCATCGAAATCGACTCGTTTGCCTGCGCAATTGCGCAAACTGCAATGTGGATCTCCGAGAGCAAGATGTATTACGATACCGAAATCGGCATTCGCGAGAAAGTCAAACAGCTTCCGCTCATACATTCGGCGCACATCACTTGCGGCAATGCGCTCCGACGCGATTGGAAGAAACTCGTCCCGCGCAAGGTTGATTACATCATCGGCAATCCGCCGTTCAGCGGCGCAAGATACATGTCGAAGAAGAATAAAACCGATCTGTTGCATGTGTTCAAGGGCTGGACGCATCCGGAAAATCTCGATTTCGTTGCCTGTTGGTTTAAGCGCGCCGCCGATTTTATGATCGGAACGAAAACTCGCGCGGCATTCGTTGCAACCAATTCGATCTGTCAAGGCGAGTCTATCGGGCTGTTGTGGTCAAAACTGTTTGAGACGATCCACATCGACTTTGCACATCGCACATTTCGTTGGACGAGCGAGTCGGAAGAGCCGGCGGTAGTGCATTGCGTCATTATCGGTTTCAGTCATGCGCCGAACAAACGTCCGAAGCTCATCATCGACGGCGAGAAAAAAATTCGCGCGCGAAACATCAACGCATATCTGCTTGATGCGCCCGATTTCTTTGTCAAAGGAAGAAGTCATGCGATTTGCAATGTACCGCCGATGAAAAACGGCAACATGCCGCGCGATGACGGCAATTTGATCATCGAAGCCGAAGATTATGATCTGTTCATTCAGCAGGAACCGCGCGCCGAGAAATATATTCGTCGATTGGTCGGAGCCGATGAGTTCATAAAAGGAAACCGGCGATGGTGTTTGTGGCTCAAACATGCAACGGCTGATGAGATTAAATCGATGCCGCTCGTATCGAAACGCGTAGAAGCCGTGCGGAAATTTCGATTGCATTCGCGAGCAAAAACAACGCGCGGCTATGCAAAAGTTCCGCAACTGTTTGCGCAACCCACACAGCCCGAAGGCAAAAGTTACATCATCGTGCCGAGAGTTTCGGCATCGTCTCGGCGATACATTCCGATGGGATTTTTGACGCCCGACGTGATTGCAACGGATGCGGTGCAGATCATTCCCGACGGCGAGCTGTATCACTTCGGCGTGCTGACTTCTTCTGTGCACATGGCATGGATGCGAATCGTTTGCGGACGATTTGGTACGGGCTATCGCTACTCTAAAGAGATCGTCTACAACAACTTCCCATGGTGCACTCCGACAATCGATCAACGCGCGGCGATCGAGCGTTCGGCGCAAGCAATTCTCGATGCTCGCACGAAATTCCCCGATCGCCCTCTCGCGTCGTTGTATGACGAGTCGACAATGCCGTCGGAACTCCGCGCGGCGCATCAAGAAAACGACAACGCTGTGCTCGACGCATACGGATTTGCTCGCGACATGTCGGAGTCGGAGATCGTCACGCGGCTGATGGTGATGTATCAACAATTGACGGAGACTGTTGCGCATGAATGACAATCGACGCCGCGAGGCGATCAAACAATTCGTCGACGCATGGCGAGAGCGCGGATCCGAAAAATCCGACGCGCAAACATTTTGGCTCGCCTTCTTCCGAGACGTGCTCGACGTATCCAAACCGGAACGTATTGTTAATTTCGAGAAGCCCGTCGTCGTTCATGAGCGCATGTATTTCATCGACGCGTGGATTCCCGAGACGCGCGTTTTGATCGAGCAAAAGTCGCGCGGAGTCGATCTCGACAAAACCGAGCGGCAGTCCGACGGCAAGTTTTTGACGCCCTTCGAGCAGGCGAAGCGTTATGCCGCCAATTTGTCTTATTACGAAATGCCGCGTTGGCTTGTCATTTGCAATTTCGACGAGATCAGAATTTACGATCTCAACCAATTGCCGAATTTGCTTGCGCTTTTCGACGAAGACAATCCGACGCACATCGAGCCGCAAGTCATTCGCATCAATCGCTTGGAATTTGAATACGCACGCCTGAAATTTCTTGTCGATCCCAATGACGAAAATGTTTATCCGAAAGTCAAAATTTCCAAGACGGCGATTCGCATCATCGGCACTTTGTACAGAGTTTTTCAAGAGAGTTACGGCGAAATGAATTCCGCGCGGCGCGATGCGCTCAACAAACTTTGCGTCCGAATCGTCTTCTGTTTTTATGCCGAAGACTCGGGGCTGTTTAAAGACATCGGCTTTCGAGATTATATCAATCGAGCCGACGACAAACGCCGGGCTTTGCTCGAGCTGTTCCGAGTGCTCAACATTCCCGAAAACTCGCCCGAACGAAAAACGCTCCGCGCGGAGTTGCAAAAATTCCCGTACGTCAACGGCGGGCTTTTCGGCGAAGAGATCGAAATCCCGCCAATCACGAACAACATACTCCATTGGCTGACCGACAAAAACTTCAATTGGCGCGAGATCGATCCGCCGATCTTCGGCGCAATGTTCGAGCAGACGCTCAACTTCGACATCATTCGCCCGGGCGGCATGCATTACACATCCACCGACAACATCCACAAGGTGATCGATCCGCTCTTCATGAATTCGCTCTACGATGAGTTTCGCGCGATCTGTCGAAGGCAGAAAAAAAATCGCATCGCGGAATTCAAGTCTTTTCACAACAAAATCGCCCGACTGAAATTTTTAGATCCGGCGTGCGGCTCCGGCAATTTTTTGACTGAAACTTATCTCTCGCTCCGTCGACTGGAGAACGCCGTCTTCCAAGCCATAATTGCGATTGACGAAACGGCTCCCTGTGCGATCGAAGTGTCGATCGATCGATTCTTCGGCATTGAGATCAACGATTATGCCGTTGCCGTCGCTCAAACCGCCATGTGGATATCGGAAGATCAAATGCTTTTCGAGACCAATTACATCCTTCATCAACACAAATCGAGTCTGCCGTTGAAACGCTCCGCGCGGATTGTTTGCGGCAACGCGCTCGAGCTCGATTGGCATTCGATTGCGCCGAATGTCGATTACGTCATCGGCAACCCGCCCTTCAGCGGCGCGCGCGTTATGACGCCGGATAAGAAAGCCGAGTTGCTTCGCGTTTTCGACGGCTGGAAAAATGCCGGCAATCTCGATTACGTCTGCTGTTGGTTCAAGCGCGCGGCGGACTTCATGATAGGAACGAAAATCCGCGCGGCGTTTGTCTCGACCAATTCGATCTGTCAAGGCGAGAGTGTCGGCACGCTGTGGGCGAAACTTTTGCAAACCGTGCACATCGACTTCGCGTATCGAACTTTCAAGTGGACGCAGGAGAATGAGTCGGAGAAGAAAGAGCGTTTGAGTAAATCGCTTCCGGCTCCGAAGGAAACGGCGGCGGTGCATTGCGTCGTGATCGGTTTCGGTTGCGATCGGATTAAACGGCGCAAGAGCATTTTCGACGGCAATCGCGAGATCGAAGCGACGAACATCAACGGCTACCTGCTCGACGCGCCCAACTTCTTTGTCGAGAGCCGAAGCAAGCCGCTGTGCAACGTACCGTCGATGACTATGGGCAGCATGCCCGTCGACGGAGGCAATTTGATCATTGAAGCCGATCAATACGACGAGTTCATTCGACGCGAGCCCGGCGCAAAAAAATTTATTCGACAATATATCGGCGCGGAAGAATTCATCAACGGCAAAGCTCGATATTGCTTGTGGCTTGTCGATGTTCCGTTTGAAGAGTTCATGAGTTTGCCGCGCGTTGCCGTTCGGATTGAAGCCGTTCGTCAATTTCGTCGATCGAGCAAACGCGAAGCAACTCGCAAGCGCGCCGATACGCCGCAACTTTTTTCCGAAATTCGACAGCCGAAAAGCAATTACATTTTAGTACCGAGAATCACTTCGGAAAATCGAAAATACATTCCGATGGGAATTATGTCGTATAAAGTGATCGCGCGCGACGGTGCTCAGATCATTCCAAATGCCGAGCTGTTTCATTTTGGAGTGCTGGAGTCGAGTGTGCATATGGCATGGATGCGAGTGGTTTGCGGACGACTCGAAATGCGATACAATTATTCCGGTACGATCGTGTACAATAACTTCCCTTGGTGCGCGAGGACTTCGGCGATTGAAAAAACGGCGCGCGGCATTCTCGACGCCCGGGCGAAGTTCGGCGATTGGTCATTGGCAGAGTTGTATGACGAAAAAAAAATGCCATCGGAACTCCGCGCGGCGCATATTGAAAACGACAACGCCGTGCTCGACGCATACGGATTTGCTCGCGACATGTCGGAGGCGGAGATCGTCACGCGGCTGATGGTTATGTATCAAAAATTGGTCGGAAAAAAAAACAGTTGACGATGTTGCCTTCGGCTGATAAAATTCTTTTCGTAAGCAATAAAAATTGAAATGGAAACACGAAGACGACGATCGAATTGCCGTCGGCTTTTGCTCCCCTTGGTAACAGTACATCGGATGTGAGCATCAACAGCCGATTAATTTGGGCTTAACCGGCTGCTAGCGCTTAATCATCGAAAATGGATTCGAAGATTTCACGCGCGATATCCCAGATCCAACGCGCCACACTCAGGAAAAAATTTGCCTTACTGTAGTCACGCTTCATAGGGATCACCTCCCTTCTCGGGGAGGAAGCCGGCTTCGATCGCCGTCGACAACAATTTTATCACGTTGATTTATGGTTGTCTACATTTTTTTTTCAGCCGATAAACGGCGATTTTTTTTGCAATAAAAAGAGATGCGATCTCGCGACCGCACCTCGAAATGCAAAATCCGAATTCAGATCAGAATATTGGCAAGCACCAAGCCGACGCCGACACTCACAATGCATGTGATCAAGCCCGGGATCATGTAGCTGTGATTGAACAGATACTTGCCGATTTTTGTGGTGCCGGTTCTGTCAAAAGCGATACCGGCGAGAATGGTCGGATAACTCGGCACGAGGAAGTAGCCGTTGACGCTCGGAAACATGCCGATCATTGCGGGCGGCGTAATGCCGAGTGTAAGTCCGAGCGCGCCGAGTGCGCCGATCGTTCCGGCTTGCGAGAGAATCATTGCCGAGATTAAGAACAGAATGATCGCAAAGACCCACGGATTATCGGCGACAATGCCTTGCGCGCTCAGCTTGAGGAAATTGAGATTGTTTTTGACGAGAGTATCGCCCGCCCATGACAAGCCGAAGATCGCATAGACGCCCATCAAGCCGTTTTTGTAGACGGACTGCTCGAGAACGGACGCGACGTTGACTTTGCAGGCGACGATGATCACGCCCGCCATGATCATCATGACGATCTCGATTGTCATGGTCATTGACAGCGTGGCGATGTCATTGCCGATTGCGTAAGAAGGTCGAAGCGACGGGAAAATGCCGAAGGCAACGACGATGACGGTTGCGAGCAGATACAACCACACGGCTTTTTTTGCGTTGTCGTCGAAAGAAGTTTTGATTTTGATATCGGCTTTTTCATTGATGGGCGCGGAAATGCCCTGCTTGACTCGCTCGAGATATTCCGGATCGACGGCGAGATCTTTGCCGACGCGCGCGGAGTAGAGGCAACCGCAAATGACGCCGATCAATGTGGAGGGAATGCAGACGATGAGAATGTCGATGAGAGTAATGCCGGAAGGCGCGAGCATACCGAGCAAAGCAACGGTCGCGGCAGAGATCGGGCAGGCGGTGATCGCCTGTTGAGACGCGAGCACGGACATAGAGATCGGACGCTCGGGACGAACGCCCGCCTCGCGCGAGACTTCGGCGATAACCGGCAGGATGCCGAAAACGATATTGCCGGTGCCGCACATGAAAGTGAAGAGCCAACTGATGAGCGGCGCGTAATAACTGATGCGGTCGGGATTGGCGCGCAGGAGTTTGACGGCGATTTGAATGAGATATTCCATGCCGCCGGACGCTTGCAAGACCGCCGCGATGACGACGACGGTCATGATGATCATAATGACATCGATGGCGGGCGAGCCCGGTACGCAACCGAAGCCGAAGACGAGAATTGCGACGGCGGCACCGCTCGACATTCCGAGGAAAATGCCGCCGAATCTCGCGCCGATCATGATCATCCCGAGCACGACGATTAATTCAGCCCAAAACATTAAACCACCTCCGAAAAGCAATTCATAATTCGTAATTCGTAATGCATAATTGAGAGTGGCGTTCTTTCATTAGGAATTAGGAATTTGGAATTAGGAATTTGGAATTACGAATTACGAATTACGCATTACGCATTACGCATTACGCATTATTTCGTGATTCCCGGGCGAGTCATCTGCTCCGGCGACATGAAATGATCGAGTTGCTCCTTCGTCAGCAAACCCTTTTCGAGCACGACGTCGCGGATCGGACGCCCCGAGTTGTATGCTTCCTTCGCCAACATTGCCGATTGTTCATAGCCGATATGCGGCAACAATGCCGTTACCACTCCGACGCTGTGATCGACGTAATATTGACACTGCTCGCGATTGGGCTCGAGCCCGTTGAGGAGCTTGTCGACGAACGTGCGCGAGGCGTTTGCAATGTAATTCATCGAGCTGCAGAGATTATACGCCATGATCGGTTCCATGACGTTGAGCTCCAATTGCCCGTTCTCGACTCCGAGCGTCACGGCGAGATCGTTGCCGATCACTTGATAGCACGCTTGATCCATGACTTCGGCAATGACCGGATTGACTTTGCCGGGCATGATCGAACTGCCCGGTTGACGTTTCGGCAAAAGCAACTCGCCGAAGCCGCACCGCGGTCCGCTCGCCATCAAACGGAAGTCATTCGCCATTTTGATCAACACGAGCGCGGTATTTTTCAGAGCCGAAGACACATCGACGAAGCCGTCCGTGTTGTTGGTGGCGTCGATGATGTTGGTCGAAGTCTCGAAATTCTCGCCGGTGATCTCGCGCAATTTCCGAGCAACGATCTTGATATACGCCGGCTCCGCATTGAGACCGGTACCGACCGCCGTGCCGCCCATGTTGATCAGGCGAATGCTGTCGATCGCCCACTCGATCCGACGAATGGAACGACGAATCGCCGAGGCGTACGAGCCCATCTCCTGCCCGAGCGTGATCGGAACCGCGTCCTGCAAATGCGTCCGCCCCATCTTCAGAATGTCTTTGTACTCTTCCGCCTTCTTTTCGAGCGCGCTCGCGAGATAATCCAACGCCTTCGTCACGGTATGACTTTTGTACGTCAGACAGACTTTGATCGCCGTCGGGAGCGAGTCGTTCGTCGATTGCGCCATGTTCGCATGATTGTTCGGCGAGATGATGTCGTAACGCCCTTTCGCCTCGCCGATGATCTCGAGCGCGCGATTGCAGAGCACTTCATTCATGTTCATGTTGATCGACGTGCCCGCGCCGCCCTGAATCGGATCGACCGGAAATTGATCGAGAAACTCGCCGTCGATGATCTCTTCCGCCGCCTGCACGAGCGCATTGCCGATCTTCTTGTCGAGCCGACCGGTTTCCATATTCGCCTGCGCCGCCGCCTTTTTGACTTTCGCCAGCGATTTGATCAGATCAACGTCGAGCAGCCGCCCCGTGATGCTGAAATTTTCGATCGCCCGCATCGTCTGCACGCCGTAATACGCATTGTCCGGCACCTCGAGCTCGCCGAGAAAATCATGTTCTTTCCGCATTTTTAAAACGCCTCCGTAAAATGTATTTTGTATACAACATCCTGCATTGTAAATCATCAATTCGGTAAATGCAATAGTTTTGTCAAAAAAAAATGCCGTCCGAAGACGGCGCAAAGAAATTTTTAATCAGCGAGTGGCAATCACATGCCGCCATGAATTTCGGATCGCCCGATCATTTTCCGTGAACTCCATCAGATCGAGCGATTTGATCCGGAGCTCCGCCGCCTCGTACATCTCGCGAATGTCGTTCTCGTCGACGAATAAGCACGCCTGCCAATTTTCGATAAAACTCATCGTCGATCGAATCAAGATCAATTGAGAAATCGTCATTGATGTGATAGAATTTGATTGAATTCGCCGCGCGAAGAACGGCATTCTTCAGCGAATCGCCGATGTAATTCGATCCGCGCCGCAATTTTGATGAAACGGAAGTGATTGCGATCAAAGCAGCAGTGATCACGGGCGGCACGAGCGGGATCGGACTCGCCGCCGCGCGGATTTTTCTCGAGCACGACTTCAATGTTGCGATCGTCGGACGAAATGTCCGGCGCGGTCGAAATGCTCTCGAAACTCTCGGCGGTTCCGATCGCCGCGTTTTTTTTATCGCCGCCGACGTGTCAAACGTTGCCGATTGTGATAGAATACTTGCCGAGACACTCGCGCGCTTCGGACGCGTCGATGCACTGATCAATTCTGCCGGCATTTACCTCGACGGCGCAATTCAATCTGTCGACGAGCCGAGCTTCGAGCGATTGTTCGGCGTCAACGTCAAGGGAACTTTTTTCATGTGCCGCGCGGCGGTTGATGAATTGACGAAAACTCGCGGCGCGATTGTCAATGTGGCGTCCGATGCCGGCTTGAAGGGCAATTACTTCTGCTCGCTGTACTCGGCATCTAAGGGAGCGGTGATCGCGTTGACGAAGTCGCTTGCGCTCGAGCTCGCGCACATCCCTGTTCGAGTGAATGCCGTCGCGCCCGGGGATGTGCTCACGCCCATGACCGTCGAACAGCTGAAACGCTCGGGCGAGTCGATCGATGATCTCGCGAGTGTGTATCCGATGCGTCGAATTGCTGCGGCTGAAGAAGTTGCCGAGTCGATTTTTTTCCTCGCCTCGGAAAAATCAAGTTTCATCACGGGCGCGATTTTAAGTGTGGACGGAGGACTCACTGCTTGAAGATTTTAATACTGTCGGCGTCAATCGGCTCCGGACACACGCGCGCGGCGCAAGCGATTGCAACAGCATTTGTCTCGCGCGGCGAGCCCGACATCGAAGTGATTGATTTTATGTCGACAGAAGTCTCGCGCTTCAATCAATTTCTGAAACGGCTTTATTTGTCGATATTGGCATGGATTCCGGACTTGTACGATCGGATATATCGATTGGCGGGCGTCCGACGCGTCGGTCCGTTCACTCGATTGCTCTGGTCAACGCTGATGTATTTGCCGTTCAATCGATTGATCTCGAAACGCAAACCGGACGTCATCGTTTGCACACATCCGTTTCCGGAAGCGGCGGCGGCATTATGGAAATTCCTGCACGCCAGATCGGCGGGGCAATTTCTGCTGGCGGCGGTGCTTACGGATTATTCACTGCACGAGATTTGGTTGTACGGAGAAGTCGATGTGTATTTCGTTGCAACGCCGGAGATGAAACTCGAACTCGAGCGGCATTCGACGCAACGTCAGAAAATCTTCGCAACCGGAATCCCGATTTCAATGCGTAATGCACAATGCGTAATGCGTAATGAAGTGCTCGCCACCCCCAATTATGAATTACGAATTACGAATTACGCATTGCTTGTCATGGGTGGCGGGCTCGGGCTCGGATCGATTGAAGAGACATTGCAAAAAATTGACACGCTCGAATTGCCGATTTCAATCACGGTCGTTGCCGGGCGAAACGAAAAACTCGCCGCGCGATTGAAGTCCATGAAATTTCGACATCCGATCGAAGTGCTCGGCTTTGTCGACAACGTCAAAGAGCTGATGGAACGCGCAACATTGCTGATCACAAAACCCGGCGCGTTGACGATGACCGAAGCGTTTGCGCTCGGCTTGCCGATGCTGTTGCACGCGCCGATCCCCGGTCCGGAAGCACTTAACGCGCGTTATGCCGTCCGGCGCGGAGCCGCGATATCACTTGCCGACGGCGAAGACATTGCGGAGAGCATTGCGGAGTTGTTTCGCGATCGACGAAAACTCGCGGCAATGTCGGATGCGGCATTTCGATTGAGTCGCGCGGCGGCGGCTGAAATTGCAGAACATCTTTCGATGAAGGAGGCAAATTGATGAAAATACTGATCGCAATCGATTCATTCAAAGGCAGTTTAAGCAGTGCGGAGGCGGGCTTGATTGCAAAAAACGCCGTGCTTCGCGTCGATCCGTCAATCGAAGTGAAGCTGTTGCCGTTGGCGGACGGCGGCGAGGGCACGGTTGACGCGTTGACGGAAGGGCTCGGCGGCGAGATCATGCACGTCAACGTGACGGGACCGCTCGAAATGCGCACGCTGTTGCATCGACTGTTTGACGAGTCGGAGCCGGTGACCGATCCGCGCGGCGATAAATTCAATTTGATCGCGAGCCGCTACGGCAGGATCGGGCGGACGGCGGTGATCGAAACGGCAGATGCGGCGGGCTTGACTTTGGCGGTGCATCCCATGCCGCTCGTCAATCCGATGTCGGCTTCAAAAAAATTCGCTCCGCCGAATCCGCTCAACACGACGACGTTCGGACTGGGCGAATTGATCTTGCGCGCGCTCGAAGACGGCTGTCGGGATTTCATCATCGGAATCGGCGGCTCGGCGACAAACGATTGCGGACTCGGAATGCTGACTGCACTCGGCTTTCAATTCTTCCGCGCGGACGGACGTCAAACCGGCGTTTACGGGCGAGATTTGGCGGATATCGTTTCGATTGATCGCTCGTAAGTCGACGCTCGACTGAAGGATTGCCGCTTCAGAATTGCATGCGACGTGACAAATCCGTTGACGGGATCGAACGGCTGTTCTTACGTTTACGGACCGCAAAAAGGCGCGACGCCGGAAATTGTTCGGCAGATGGACGGTTGGATCGAAAAATTCTCCGAGCTTGCACTTGAAACTCTCGGCGTTCGGCAAGCGAGCGTGGCGGGTGACGGTGCGGCGGGCGGACTCGGCTTTGCTTTCAGGACGTTTCTCGACGGCGAATTGATCAAGGGCGTTGAGCTGATTCTCGACGCGATCAATTTCCGAAAGGAGATATCGGGCGCGAATGTTTTGATCACCGGCGAAGGGCAGTTGGATCGGCAGACGGCAATGGGCAAAGCCCCGATCGGCGCGGCGCGGCTGGCGAAATCGATCGACTCGAAGATCGTGACGGTTGCGGTTTGCGGAAGCGTGGGGGAAGGCGCATCCGGAGTTCATGAAGCGGGCATCGATGCTTACTTTTCGATCCTCAATCGCGCGAGCACTCTCGACGAGGCAATGTCGAAAACGACGGCAAAGCAGAATTTATCGCTGACGATTGAAGAGATCGTCCGATTGCTCCGCGCGACAATTTAATTCCTCATTCCGAACTTTTCATTCT
>CALGGX010000186.1 GCA_937916025.1 uncultured Selenomonadales bacterium | reverse complement strand
AAACTACTAGATTTTTTGATATAATAAGTAAAACTAATAAGGAAGTGATTAAATGGAATTAAGGCAATTACAATATTTTGTATCAATTGTAGATAATAATAGTTTTAGCAAAGCAGCAGAAGAAAATTATATTTCACAATCCGCTATATCACAGCAAATCTTTTCCAATCCAGAATATAAATGTGCTAAAAACATTCTCATCAAAATTTTATGGTGATGATCGGACATAATCAGTATTCAGCGATCAATCCGGATGAGCCGGCAACATTATCGAAAAATGTCATGCAGGATCTTCTTCGAGATCAGCTTGGTTTCGACGGCGTCATAATCACTGACGATATGGATATGGGCTCGATTTCAGTCGACCTGCCGAGATCTGAACTCGGTGTTCGAGTGATTCAAGCCGGCGGCGATGTGATTCTGGTTTGTCATGAGTATTCGAATCAGTTGCAGGTTTTTAATGGAATTCTCGACGCGGTTGCAGATGGTCGAATTTCAGAAGCTCGACTCGATGATTCCGTGCGTAGAATTTTGCTCATGAAAATGAAGGGAACGATCGAATGAAATTTTTTATGGGAAAGGTGAGTGAGACGGACGTGCTTGAGAGTATCATGAACTCGACGAATTTCAATTATCTGCCGCGCGCAATGTCGGCAGCAAATATCAGACAAGAAGTGATCTCGAACAATATCGCAAATGTTAATACGCCGAATTTTCGTAAGAGCGATCTCGTCTTCGAGGACTTGCTCGCAGAGGAACTGTACGGTCCGACGGACGACGGACGTTTGAAAATGGCGCGGACGCATGCCCGCCATCTTCCGCCTGCCGAAGAACCGTTTTTTGCTGTACCGCAGATCGTCGAAGATCAGTCGACGTTGATGCGCGTTGACGACAACAATGTCGACATCGACATCGAAATGGCAACTCTGGCGAAGAATCAGATATACTTCAACGCCCTCGCGACTCAAATGACGAATTACATCACGAAGATGAAAAACGCCATTACGAGCGGGCAACAATAGAAAGAGGCATAACATATGAGCATGTTTTTGGGGATTGATGCCGCCGCGTCAGGGTTGACGGCGGAGCGGCTGAGAATGGATGTAATATCAAACAACATAGCGAACTCAAACACGACTCGGACGGAGCAGGGCGGCGCGTATCATCGTCGTTACGTAGTATTTCAGCCGAGGGAACGCGAAGTTGACTCGTTCGAGACGCTGTTGCAGAACGCGATCGGTCGGCGCAAATCGGCGGGGGAAGGAGTCCGCGCGGTGCAGATCGTCGAAGACGACTCGCAGGGACCGCTCGTTTACGATCCGGGGCATCCCGATGCGAATGAAGAAGGCTATGTCGAGAAGCCGAACGTCAATGTGGTCAACGAAATGGTCGACATGATCGCGGCGTCGCGCGCGTACGAAGCGAATGTGACG
>CALGGX010000185.1 GCA_937916025.1 uncultured Selenomonadales bacterium | reverse complement strand
AAGCCGATCGATACAAATTGCTGAACGATTGGACGGGCGAGGCGATACTCTTCACCCGGCGTTACGAACTTCCGAAAAAGTTCTCTAAATTCGGCTTCCGATGGTTCATTCCCGTCATAATCAAATACAAACAGCAGTTGCAAAGCGTCCTCTTCATGTCGTTGTTGCTTCAACTGCTCGGCTTGGCGTCGCCGTTCTTCGTGCAGAACATCATCGACAAAGTGCTCGTGCATCGCGCGGCGGACGCGCTCGACATTTTTGTGCTCGGCATGGCAACCTGTACGGTTTTCAGCACTTGGATCATGTCGGTGCGCGCGTATCTGTTTTCAAACATCGCCAGTAAGATGGACGTAACACTCTCCGCGCGGCTGTTCAAAAACATCACCGCATTGCCCGTCAAATACTTCCAAAAATGGCAAGTCGGTGACGTGGTCTCGCGTACGGGCGAGCTCGAAACGCTCCGTTCGTTTTTGACGGGTTCGAGTTTGACAATCCTGCTCGACATCGTTTTTGCGCTTGTCTACTTCACCGTCATGTTTTTCTACAGCCGAATGTTGTCGATTGTCGTGCTCATAATGTTGCCGCTGTTCGTCATTCTGAATTTGGTTGTGGCTCCGATCTTCAAACGACTGATCAACGACCGATTCCTGATCGGCAGTGAGAGTCGCTCGTTTATGATCGAGGCGATCACCGGCATTCACACCGTCAAGTCATCGACAGTCGAGCAGAATTTCATTCGCCGATACGAAGAAATTCTCGCGCGGCTCGTCAATTCTTCTCTGGCGGTCGTCAACGTCGCCAATGTTGCAAACACAATCGGCGGTTTTTTCAACAGCATGTTTACGCTCGCGATCCTGTGGATCGGTTCGTATTACGTAATGGAAGGCGAGATCAGCGTCGGCGAATTGATTGCATTCAACATGATCGCCGGTCAAATGATTGCGCCGGTCATGCGTTTGATTAACCAATGGCAATACTTCCAGCAAATTCGCGTTTCGATCGAGCGTCTCGGAGATATCATGGATGAAGAAGTCGAGCCGGCATTCAACCCTTCGCGCACGACATTGCCGAGCCTTCGCGGCGATATCGCAATCGAAAAACTGATCTTCAGTTACTCGGAAGAGAGCGGCAAAGTGCTCGACAACATCAACATCAGAATACCGGCCGGAATGAAAGTCGGCATAGTCGGACGATCCGGCTCGGGCAAATCGACGTTGACGAAATTGATCCAGCGGCTGTTTTTGCCGGATTCCGGCAGAATTTTGATCGATGGCGTCGACATTGCGCAAGTCGAGCCGGCGTGGTTGCGTCGACAGATCGGCGTCGTGTTGCAGGACAGCATGCTGTTCTCCGGCACGATCGAAGAAAATATCCGAATTGCCGCTCCGAATGCATCGCATGAAGATGTTGTGGCGGCGGCGAAGCTTGCAGGCGCGGACGACTTTATCTCGCAATTGGCGCATGGCTATGAAACATTCGTCGGCGAGCGCGGCTCGTTGTTGAGCGGCGGGCAACGGCAGAGAATTGCGATCGCGCGTGCATTGATATCCGATCCGCGCGTCATCATTTTCGACGAGGCGACTTCGGCTCTTGACTATGAGTCGGAGAATATCATAATGGAGAATATCGAGCCGATCTCGCGCGGACGCACGATGCTGATGATCGCGCATCGTCTTTCGACTGTCAGAGATTGCGATGCGATTGTCGTCATTGAAAAAGGACGCATCATCGAAGCCGGCTCGCATGAAGAATTGCTTAAACGCAACGGAGCTTACACGCGCCTTTATCAAGCGCAAATGGCATAAAAAGCAATGCGTAATTATTAATGCGTAATTCGTAATTGGAAGACCGTTCTCTTAATTATGCATTACGCATTACGAATTACGAATTAATTCAAAGGAGAGATTGCCGTGAATATTTTTATTTTGCATCCGTCATTCCCCGCGCAATATCTGAACATTGCGCCGTATCTTGCGATGAATCCCGAAAATAAAGTCTTTTTCTTGTCGAAAGAGAATTCAATCAAGGCGAATCTTCGCGGAGTGACGCTTGCACTGTATCAGAAGCCGACCGATGAAGCGACGAAATGGATTGAAACATGCGGTCCGTTGCGTCCGGCCGCAGAAGCCGTCGTCGAAGGTCAGGCGGTCGCGCGCGCAATGGAATGGATGGCAAAGGAGCAGAATATCAAGCCCGACGTGATCATTGCGCACACCGGTTGGGGCTCGACACTTTATTGCAAAGACCTGTATCCGAATGTACCGATTATGGGATATTTCGAGTGGTATTATCGTTCCGAAAACAGTGACAGTTTCTGGTGGCCCGATGAAATTCCGCAAATGCCGAACAAAATCTCGATCCGAACTCGAAACGCGCATCATCTTGTCAATCTCGAGCTTTGCGATGTAGGTGTCACGCCGACGAAATGGCAACATTCGCAATTCCCCGAGCTCTTTCAGCCGATGATCAAAATCATTCACGAAGGCATTGATACAAACTTCTGCGCGCCGTCCGAAACCGGAAAACGCCCGGGACTCGATTTCGACGATGTCAATTTGCATCTGCCGGAAGGCACGGAGATCATCACTTACGTCGCACGCGGCTTCGAGATGTATCGCGGCTTCCCGTATTTGATGGATGCACTTCGGATTGTGCTCGCGCATCGTCCGAATGCGCATGTCGTTCTTGCGGGCAAGGATCGCGTTTGCTACGGCGCGAAACTCAAAGACACTTCATATCTGAAACTCGAAGAAGAAAAGGGCGGCTATGACAAAGAACGCATGCACTTCGTCGGACTCCGCAATCGCGGCGATTATCGCAAAATGTTGCAGGCGTCGAGTTGCCACATCTACTTGACGCGCCCGTTCGTGTTGTCGTGGTCGTTCCTCGAGGCAATGAGTTTCGGTTGCCCGATTGTCGGCTCGAAAACGCCGCCGGTGCAGGAAGTCATGGAAGACGGCGTCAACGGTTTGTTGGCGGAATTCCGCTCGCCGCATCACATTGCGCGTCGGATCATGGAAATTCTCGACGATCGCGCAATGGCGGAGCGGCTCGGTAAAGCGGCTCGCGAGACGATCCTCGATCGCTTCGAGCTCAACAAATGTCTCCGCAAGCAAGAAGATTTGATGTACAGTCTCGTTCGTTAATCCAAAGGAGTGAATCATTTTGCCGGAAAATGTGAATACCCCGGAACTCTTCATCCCGCCCAATTCAAAACACGTCATTGAACTCGTCGATGTCGATTCCGATTTCGACTTCGAGATCGACACGAAGGAGAAATTCCTGCTCATCAGTCCGCAGTCAGATTACACTGTCGAAAATGATGCCGATAACGTTGAAGGCATGGCGGATACAATTCTTTTCCAATCTTCGGTGTTTGCAACAATGTCCGTCAAGCATCTCACGCGCGTGATCAAGAAAGCCGCCGAACATCTCAACGACGGCGGAATGATCGTCTTCATTCTCGAAAATATCGGACGCGCGGATAATATCGAAGCGATTCTCGACGGCAAGGCTCCGACGGTTCGAGCGACGCTCAATTTTGAAAATCTCATCAACGCCATTCAAGACGCCGGTTTGATCACCGTAAAAACACTCGCGCGCGCGCGTGAAACGAAAGTCCGCCGCGCTGTGGCAGAACTTGCAAGAACTCAATTGCAGTTGCAGAACTTCATCGTTGCCGCCGTCAAACCGGAAACGGCTATGGTCGGCACGACGTTGATCCATTCTTACATCGGCGAGAAAATGGTTTGCGCGACCGTCCGCATTCATGAACCGAATCGCATGATCGCGACCGGTGTCGGTATCGTTCTCAAAAATGAAGAGGTGCAGAACGGTTCGCATCTTGAAGAAGCGGGCAAATACAACAACATGATCTTCATCAATCAGCGCGTATCGTCGTTCTCGCCGGAGGCGGGCATCAAAACATTCAACGACATCGTCTCGCGCGGCTACCTGCTCATCGAAGAGATGGACGATCACCCGATCTGGTGGAAGGAAAAATACATTCAAAACAAATTCATCAACTTCATCGCATGCCACGGAGTGCAGGCGTCAACAGACTCGCTCGGCGATCTTTTCCGGCAATTCAATCCGAACGTCCGAGTCTTCGGCAATCACTTGTCGACATTGCCGTTGCCGCGCGATTTCGATGAAGAAGCAAAGCAGGATAGATCGGAAGAGCGTCGTGTTGGGAAAGAGTGTAGATC
>CALGGX010000184.1 GCA_937916025.1 uncultured Selenomonadales bacterium | reverse complement strand
GTCCAATCAAATTGCACTTTGCCGTTGAAACTGCCGAGTTCGGCGAGTTCGGTGTAAGACGTCAACAGGGCGAGCCCTTCTTCGCGCGCCTCTTTGACGTTCACCGGTTCCTCGGGAGTTTCATCGCCGAAGTAGGTACTGCCGCGCGGCGTCAAAATCAATTGCGAATGCCCGCGATAATTCGAGCGCATCGCGCCGGCATAATATCCTCCGAGCGGCGAGAGGCAGAAGCGAGTTTTGTCTCGCGTCTCGAACTCGAGCTTGTAATCGATGCCGTAATTTCCGAAATCGGTTACGGTCGAGCCGTCCGTGGCATCGATGCCGGTTTTGTAAACGTCATTGACGCCGTCGCCGAGCATCAGATACACGATGCCGTCATTGCTCGCATCGTATTTCTTTTTGACGCGAATGATGCGCGTCATGTTTTTGAAAGTGCCGCGCAATTGCAGTTCGTCTTTCGGGAGGATTTTCGCGCCGTTCGAGTATGGGATCGGTTCCGCCGTCACCGGATACATCAGTACGGTGATGCGCACGGGGAAATCGACGTTGAAGTCATAAAGTCCGTACGCGAGTTGTCCCGGCTTGACGATCAGATCATGCATGTTGTCTCGGAACAGTTTTTTCTCGCCGCTTCGGAGAGTAAATGACGTGTGGAAGTGATTTTTCATGTATGACGTGAGAACGGCTTTTCCGATCGACAAAAATTTTTTGCCGGGCTTGGTCGCCGCGCCGCGCGTAATATTCAGCGTATTGAATTGATCGGAAACGTTTTCGACGATGACGGCGAGTTTCTTATCGACATTCGTGTCGTTGAGATGATAATACAAGAGCCGCGCGGAGCCGTCGACGATGTCGGAATAGAGAATGCCGTTGTCTTTGACGTACTCGGGGCTGTCGGAAAAAATCAGCGTGCCGCCGATGTCGAAAACTTCCGAGTTGACCCGATGCATCATCGACGATGATTTATATGCGTCGGCGGACGGCAAGGTAATTGACAACGATGCGAGAAACGCCATAGCCGAGACCGCGAGTTTTTTTGTCAAATTCAATAGTATCAATCCATTCTTTAAATATTGCCGAGTTTTGCGAAGAGCTCGGCTTTCAGCAATCGGAGCCGGAACTCGAACAAGCCGAGCCTCGGTTGCGGGATGTTTACGCGATGTAATTTGAATTGATTGGTCTTGAAATTGTTCAGCCCCGCTTCGCCCGTTACTGCCGTGTAATAATTCTCCCGCGCGAGCCGTCGAATGATCTCGTCATTGTAAACTCCGTTCGGATATGACAGAGAATAGATCGTGCCGACGCCGCTCCATTCGAGATAAGTTTTTGCGTCTTGCAATTCGATCTTCAGATCATCATCCGACAGCTTGTCGAGCGGACGATGATTGGCGGTGTGACTTTCGATCTCGATGCCGCGCTCGCGCATTTCGCGAAGCTGCTCGAAAGTGAGATATCCTTTCTGCCCGATTTGATTTGCAATGACATAGACGACCGCCTTCATGTCATGCGCTTCGAGGATCGGGAGCATCGTGGTGTAATTGTCTTCATAGCCGTCGTCGAAAGTCAACATGATCGGCTTTGGCGGGAGCTCGCCGCGCCCGTTTTTTGCTTCTATGAAGTCGAGCATCGTTATGGAAGTATAACCGTTCTCGGCGAGATAATCAAGCTGTGCGGCGAAGTCGTCGGGCGCGACGTTGTAGCGAACGGAGTCGACATCGGGAGTATCGGTGACGGTGTGATATTCGAGAATCGGGAAGCCGTCGGGCGTCGGCATCAAAAAGATCATTGCTGCGAAGATCATCATCGACAGGAAAAATTTTTTCATCGCGCGGCTCCTTCCGTTAATCAATGTCAAACATTTTAGCACAACGAAAGGGACGTGTGCTATAATGATGGAAAAAATTTTTGGGAGGCGAGAGCGAATGCCGATCTACAATGCGCGGCTGACGACGATCGATGCGGCAGAAACGAGACGATATGCCGGACTGTCGAAGGCAGAAAACTTCAGCGAGCAAAACATTCTCGAGGCATGCGAGGAAGCCGGACTTCTGATCGAAGTGCGCGGCGTTTGGAAGATGTACGACTACGATTCCGCGCGGAAGGAACTCAATTCGGAGCCGCCGTTTTTGATTGTCGGACGCTCGATCGAAAAGCATCTCGAGACATGTGAAAAGGTTGTTTGCATGGCGGTGACGGTCGGCGAGACAATCGAACGCGAAGTGACGAGTAAATTCAAGCATGGAAATTACGTACCGGCAATGTTGCTCGACGCGGCGGCGACTTCGGCGGTGGAGCAGGCGGCGGATCAAATGGAGCAGGCGATCAAACAGGTCGTCGAGCGCGAAGGATTCAAAATGCGAAGCCGATACAGCCCGGGTTACGGCGATTGGTCACTGAGCGCGCAAAAAGAATTGTTTCGAGTGAGCGGCGCATCGGAGATTGGAATGCGCTTATCGGCGGCGTTGATGCTGATGCCGCGCAAATCGATCACGGCAATCATCGGCTTGACGAAAAATGCGGCGCAATCGGATATAAAAATGCACGATTGCTCGGCTTGCGATAAACTCGATTGCCCGTTGCGAAATGATTGATGAATTGAAACCGTTTTTGAAATGGGTTGGCGGCAAACGTCAACTGCTCGGAGAACTCGTGCCGCTGATCAAATCGATGTGTCCGAATTCGGCGACGTATGTCGAACCGTTCCTCGGCGGCGGCGCGGTTCTTTTTGCATTGCAACCGTCGAAGGCGATCGTTAACGATCTGAATTCGGAACTGATCAATGTTTACGAAGTCGTTCGCGACGAGCCGGACGGCTTGATCGAACTGTTGACGGAGCATGAAAGACTGCATTGCGAGGAATATTTTTATCGCGTCCGGGCGTTGGATCGAGCGGAGAATTTTTCCGAGCTGTCGAATGTCGAACGCGCCGCGCGGATGATCTATCTCAATCGGACGTGTTTCAACGGTTTGTATCGCGTGAATTCGGCGGGATATTTCAACGTGCCGTTCGGTCGATACAAAAATCCGGCGATCGTCAACGAGCAGACGCTACGCGCGGCTTCGGAGTATCTTAAATCGAATGACGTGACGATCTGCAATGAAGATTATCGGACGCTGCTCGAGCGGCAGTATGTAAGATCGGAAGAGCACACGTGACTGGAGTTCAGACGTGTGCTCTTCCGATCTCGAGCTCCGCGATACATGTCTGAAATTGCGGGAGAGAAACATTCCGTTTATCGAGTCGAATTCGGATTGCAAGGAAATTCGGGAACTCTATGCGAATTTTGAGATCAAAACCGTGCGGGCGACGCGGGCGATTAACAGCATCGGCACTCGGCGCGGCGCAATCAATGAGGTGCTGATTTATTATGACTGAAAAAAATGATCGACGACAAAATTCTCATCGGCGAAGGGCGGAAGAAAACCGGCGCAATTGGCGACGCATCTTCACGCATTGCCGATTTTCGGGTCAACCGGTCGGGCGCGGCAGACTTGCAGGCATTGCATATAATTCCGAGTGTCAACGATTTGAGGAGTATTCGCATCAGAGCCGATACAAACGAAAATTGGCGGCGCGAGCAGTGCGGCGATATTGCGGCGATATTGCGAGCGGCGGCATGTATCGCAAGATTTTCGATTATGTTTGGGAATGTTGGTAACGTCGATGGGGAGGAGATTAATTGTTCAGCGAGTACAATTCAATTGAGAAGAAGATTTTGAACGGCGAGCGGCTCAATCGTGAGGACGGGCTTCGATTGTTTTCGAGCCCTTCGCTGAGTTGGCTCGGCGCATTGGCGGATCATGTCCGTCAAAAAAAATGCGGCGATGTTGTGTATTACAATGTCAACTGTCATGTCAATTTGACAAACATGTGCGTGTCTCGATGCAAATTCTGCGCTTTCGGACGTGATGAAGATGCGCGCGGGGCGTATGCGATGACGATCGATCAGGCGATTGCGGTTGTCGAAGATGCGATGCGCGATCCGAACTTGGCGGGATTGCATGTTGTGAGCGGTTTGCATCCGACGTGGACGTTTGACGATTATCTCGGGATCATTCGCGCTTTGCATGAGAAATTTCCGAAACTCTACATCAAGGGCTTCACCGGAGTCGAGCTCACGCACTTTGCAAAAATATCCGGGCGTCCGCTCGAAGATATTTTGCTCGATCTGAAGTCGGCGGGTTTGCGAGCGATCGCGGGCGGCGGCGCGGAGATTTTATCGGATCGGGTGCGCAATGAGCTGTGTCCGAAGAAGGCGACGGCTGATGAATGGTTAAATGCCGCGCGCATTGCGCATCGACTGGGTATCCGATCGAATGCAAGCATGTTGTACGGGCATATCGAGACGCTCGAGGAGCGCGTCGAGCATCTGATCCGATTGCGCGAGTTGCAAGATGAGACGCATGGATTTTTGACGTTCATCTGCTTCCCGTTCCTGCCGAAGAATACGGCACTCGAGCGCGAGATCAAACAGACCTCGATGTGGGATGATTTACGGACGATGGCGGTCTCTCGATTGATGCTCGATAATTTCGATCACATCAAAGCGTACTGGGTGATGTTGACGGTGCCGGTAGCGCAAGTGGCATTGAGCTTCGGTGCGGACGACATTGACGGCACGATCCACAAAGAGACGATCTTGCATGATGCGGGTGCGTCGAGTCCGACGTCATTGCGCGAGGACGAGATCATTAGCGTCATTCGGGAGACCGGACGTGTTGCCGCCGCTTGCGATTGCGATTATAATATACTCAGGATTTTATGAGAGGAGTGGTTTTTCATGTCGAATGAAGAAAAGATTTTGGAGGAACTCAAAAACATCCGCGCGGAGCTGGCAACTGTGCGTGCAGAGGTTGAGGAGCTCAAGGCAACGCGTCCTCGCGAGGAGCCGATGCCGACGCTCGAAGAACAGCGCAAGGCATTCATCGAATTGAGTCAGCTGTTCACCGACGAGGAAGCCGAGAGCTTCGGAAAATACATGGACGAGATCGAACGTCAGAAAGGGATCATCGACTAATGAGTACAATCAACTATTGCCTCGACACGAATGTGGTCAGCGACATAATGCGCGATCAGAAATCGGTTACGCGAAAAATGGCGGAGGCACTGTTAAGCGGCAGCAATTTGTACATCAGCTCGATTGTCTGCTATGAGATCATCCGCGGCTTGCAAGCCACCGAGCACGATCGTCGTCTGAAGAAATTCCTCGATATTTACAGCAATCTGCCGCATCTCTACTTCGATCGCTATGACATGCGTGCAATCATCAAAGCGGCTGAAATTTACGAGCAGGTTCGTCATGGGAATATCATCGAAGACAGCGATATCTTCATTGCGGCGATTGCGATGGTAAACGACTGCACTCTCGTCACTGCCAACGAGAAGCATTTCGAGCGCATCGAAGGCTTGAGGTGGATCAATTGGCGAGTGTAATCGACTCCGCGCGGCGCAAGGCAGAACTTGGCGAGCGACTCAATCGCGATGAAGCTCTCGCGCTTTACAATCAAAACGATCTCCTCTTCCTCGCGAAATGCGCTCGCGCCGTCAAGCAACGCAAGAGCGGGCGGAAAGTTTTTTATGTCATCAACCGCCACATCAACTTGACAAACGTCTGCAGCTCGAACTGTCCGCTGTGCGCGTTTCAATGCCGGGCAGGCGATCAACGCGGCTACACTCTCGAGCGCGACGACATTGCAAAAATCCTCGACGACGCCCGCACTGTCGACGACTTATCTGAAATTCACATCGTAAGCGCGTTACATCCGACGAAACCGTTCGAGTATTACGTCGACGTCGTCCGACAAGTCCGCGCGGCACTTCCGAGCGTCACAATCCAAGCCTTCACGCCGGTCGAGATCATCAACTTCGCCCGGCAAACATCACTGTCGATCGAGCGCGTGTTGCAGACATTGATCGACGCCGGATTGAACGGCTTGCCGGGCGGCGGCGCGGAAATATTTGCAGGGCGCGTGCGGTCGATCATCTGTCCGAAAAAGGCGACGGCGGACGAATGGATTGAAGTCATGCGAACGGCACATCGTCTGCAATTGAAAACAAACGCGTCGATGATGTACGGGCATGTCGAGACGATTGAAGAGCGCATCGATCATCTGTTGCGATTGCGGGAGTTGCAGGACGAAACGCGCGGCTTTCAATCGATGTTGCTGTTTCCATTCCATCCGGCGAACACCGAACTCGGACGTCAATTCGACATCAAGCCGGTCGGCGCGTGGGAGAACTTGAAAATGCTGGCGTTGTCTCGGCTGGTGCTCGACAATTTTGATCTCTTCAAAGCGTTTTGGATCATGCTGACGCTGCCGATAGCGCAATTGGCATTGGCGTTCGGCGCGGACGATTTGGACGGGACGATCGGCGAGGAGAAGATCATACACGCGGCGGGCTCGAGCGAAGGCGCGGGAATATCTCGTTCCGCACTCGATCGATTGATCCGAGAGGCGGGCTTTGAACCGACATTGCGAGGAGTGATCTCATGCGATTGAGTTTTGACGACGGCGTTCGATTGTTTGATTGCGATTTACTTGATCTCGGCGTTCGCGCGGACAAGGTTCGGCGTAAGAAGTTCGGCGACGTGACGACATTTATCATTGATCGGAACATCAATTACACGAACGTTTGCGAGAACGAGTGTCGATTTTGCGCATTTTGGCGACGCTCGGATCGCTCGGACGCGTATTTATTGACGCTCGACGAGATACTCGAGAAAGTGCGAGAGACGGTCGAATGCGGCGGGACTCAAGTGATGATACAGGGCGGACTCAATCCCGCGCTTGATCTGGCGTATTTCGAGCGAATGTTCCGCGCGATTAAGAGCCGATACTCGATCACAATACATTCGCTGACGGCGACGGAGATCGAATGGCTCGCGCGGCGCGAAGGTCTATCGATCGTCGAAACGCTGAAACGATTGCAGGCGGCGGGCTTGGACAGTTTACCGGGCGGCGGCGCGGAAATTCTCGTCGACTCGATCCGAAAAAAAATCAGTCCTCGGAAAATCATGACGGACGGCTGGCTGGAAGTGATGCGCGCGGCGCACTCGATCGGAATGAAATCGACGGCGACGATGGTGATCGGCTTCGGCGAGACGATCGAACAGCGCATCGAGCACATGGAAAAAGTTCGGCGACTGCAGGACGAGACCGGCGGATTTCGAGCGTTCATCACGTGGACGTTTCAGCCGCTGAACACTGCCCTCGGCGGCGAAAAGACGAGTGCGTGGGATTACATGAAGACACTGGCGGCGACGCGCATTTATCTCGACAACATTGATCACATACAGGGCTCATGGGTAACGCAAGGCGAGCGGATCGGGCAATTGACGTTGGGCTTCGGCGCGGACGATCTCGGTTCGATCATGTTGGAAGAAAACGTCGTTCGCGCGGCAGGCACTCGATTTGAGATGTCGGTGCGGAAGATGATCGATCTGATCGAAGGCGCGGGAATGACGGCGGCTCAACGCGACACCGAGTACAACATCATCAGGAGGTACTGAACATTGGAAGCAAAAAAAATCCGCGCGGATTATGCGATAATCGGCGGCTCCGGCACTTTATCAATCGATTTTCCGACGAACTTTTTCGAGGCAAATGTTCTTGACGAGTTTTATGTCGAAACGCCGTACGGTCGAAGTCCGATGATGCGATTATTTTCGATTGATGATCTCCGAATTCTGACATGTCGAATGCATGGCTGGCGGAGCGGAGTAACTCGCGCCGATGCTTCTCGACAAATCTTTTGGACGTTCCGAGAAGCGGGCGTGCGGAAAATTTTATCCGAAGGCGGCGTCGGCACGATCAATCGACTGCTCGATCCCCGCGATTTGCTAATTCCGAACGATTACATTGATCTTTCCGTGCGAAAGGACGTAATGCTCGACGGACGATATCTTTTAATCATGCGCGACGCGTTATGTCCGACATTGCGGAAGTATTTGCTCGAAGCCGCGCGGAAGTGTTATGACGGCAGAATTTTTGATCGCGGCACTTACGCCGTAACGGACGGACGACATTTTGAAAGTCCTGCAGAAATTTCGATGTTGCAGGGGCATGCGGATATCGTCGGGCAGAGTCTCGCGCCGGAAGTATATCTCGCGCGGGAGATCGGCGCGTGCTATGCGAACCTGTCATTCGTGGTGAATTACGGCGAAGGGTTGACGCACGCGTGGTCTCATTCGACATTGAAAGACATCTTTTTTGACAACGCTCGTCTCATCGGCACGATTTTGATCAATGCGCTGAAACTGATCGATGCCGAAGATCATTGCGAATGTCGGGAGCTCCGCAAAGAAACTCTGTTGAAAGACGTTTACAATTCGGAGTCGGATAGAGGTTGAAAGACGGCGAGAAAATTTTTTCGGCACTCCGCGCGGCGTTTCCATTTACGATTCCGATAATGACCGGCTTCTGCTTCCTCGGCATGGCGTACGGGATTTATATGAACGTGCTCGGCTTCGGCGTGCTGTATCCGACGCTGATGGCGGCGTTGATCTTCGGCGGCTCGCTGGAGTTCGTGGCGGCGACGATGTTGCTTGCGCCGTTCGCGCCGATTCAGACGTTTCTCGTGGCGTTGATGATACAAGCGCGGCATTTGTTTTACGGGCTGGCAATGCTCGAGAAGTACAAAGGACTCGGGCTGAAGCGGCAGTATTTGATCTTCGGCTTATGTGACGAGACGTTTGCGATCAACTATTCCGCGCGGATTCCCGAGGGCATCGATCGCGGTTGGTTTTACTTCTTCGTCACGTTGCTCAATCAATCGTATTGGGTATTCAGTGCGATGCTCGGCGGCTTGCTCGGCGAAATGCTGTCATTCGACACGAACGGACTGGACTTTGTGATGACGGCGATGTTCGTCGTGATTTGGCTCGAGCAATTTCTGCATGAAAAAAGTCATGCGACCGACGCAATCGGATTTATCGCGTCGATGGCATGCCTGATTGTTTTCGGCAGTCAATCGTTTTTGATCCCGTCGATGATCGCGATCTTGATCGTGCTGACGGCATTTCGTTCGAGGTTGGAGAAATGACATTCACGGAGCAGTTAATGACAATCGGCTTATGCGTGCTGGGGACGTATTTGACGCGGGCGTTGCCGTTTTTGATCTTTTCCGAGAAGCGAGAAACGCCGAGATACATTCGATACCTCGGCGACGCGTTACCCTCCGCGATTTTTGCGATGTTGGTAGTGTATTGCCTGAAAGACGTTTCGATTGTCGACGGCAATCACGGACTGCCGGAATTTTTGTCGATTTCATTGATCGTAATTCTGCACTTGCGCTGGCGGCAGATGTTGATTTCGATCGCGGGCGGCACGCTGTGTTATATGCTGTTGATTCAATTCGTATTCACTTAAGTCGATCGATGTGTTTGAATGCACCGAGCGTTTTTTCTTTTCGACGGCAATGCGGGCATTCGTTTTCGATGATGCCGGTATAACCGCAAACGGGATCGCGATCGACGGGATGATTGATTGAAAAATATCCCATATCGGCGTCATGCATGGCGCGAACGAGCCGCTCGAATGCCTTGACGTTTCGCGAGGCGTCGGCATTCATTTCGATGTAAGCTATATGTCCGGCGTTGCAGAGCGCGTGATACGGAGCCTCGATTTTGATTTTGTCGAGTGCTTTGATTCTGAAATACACGGGCACGTGACTCGAGTTCGTCATATATTCCCGATCGGTGACGCCCTTGATGAGTCCGAACTTTTCTCGATTGGCGCGTTGAAAAGCCCCGGCAGTCGACTCGGCGGGCGTGGCGAATGTCGTCCAATTACGCTTCTCTTCGGCGGCGAATTGATCCGTCCGATGACGGAGATGCCCGACGATTTTCAAGCCGAGTTGTTGAGCGGCTTCGGATTGCCCGTGATGTTTGCCCGTCAACACGACGAGACATTCCGCCAACCCGCAAAAGCCGAGCGAATACGTTGCATGTTTAAGCACTTCGGCAATCGTATCTTCGGACGAGAATTTTTCGCTGTCGAGCCAAACGTGTTGCTCCATCAAAAACGGATAATTGTACAGATGTTTTTTTTCAATCGTCTTCAATCGGAGCAAAATATAATCGTGACTGAGTTGAATGTATTTGTCAAACAGCTTGAAAAACTCCTCGACATTACCTTTTGCTTCGAGCGCGAGCTTTGGCAAATTGATCGTGACAAAGGCGAAATTACCTCGCGAGCCCGACTGTTCCGGACCGTTGAAATTTGCCATCACTCTCGTCCGACAGCCCATCGTTGCCACACAGGAATTGTAATCGCCGGGCTTGTAATACTTGATGTTGTAAGAAGCATCGATGTTAACAAAGTTCGGAAAAAGCCGCCGCGCGCTGACTTTGCAGGCGATTTGAAACAGATCGTAATTCGGATCCTCGGGATTGTAATTGACGCCGGACTTCAATTGAAAGACGCTGATTGGAAAAATGGGCGTCTCGCTGTTGCCGAGCCCCGCTTCGATTGCATTGAGAACTTCGCGCGTGGCGAGCCTGCCTTCCGGCGAAGTATCCATGCCGTAATTGATCGAGCTGAACGGCACCTGAGCACCGGCGCGGCTGTGCAGCGTATTGAAGTTATGAATGAGAGCTTCCATTGCCTGATGAGTTTCCTCTTCGACTTCACGGCATGCTTGGCGGTAGATTTTCTCGGCAAGTTTCGTATTGCCGACAATTGTTTCGATTGCCTTGACGGCATCGGGATTTTTCTTTTCGTCGTATCGACAGAGCTCGAAATCGACCGCCTCGATGTTGAATGTTTTTTCGACATACACGGACGCCCGTTTAATTTCTGCCGTGACGGCTTTTTTGAAGGACTTGCGAACGCCTTCCGCCATTGCGTAATCAAAGGCGTTGATTGACTGCCCGCCGAACATGTCATTTTGGTTGGATTGAATTGCGATGCACGCGAGCGACGCGTAAGAGCGAATTGAATTGGGTTCACGAAGGAATCCATGCCCCGTCGAAAAACCGCCATGGAAGAGTTTAAGCAGATCGATCTGGCAACAATTAAAAGTGATCAGCGAAAAATCCTTGTCGTGAATGTGAATGAAACTCTCTCGATCGGCATTGACGATCTCTTCCGGCAAGACGTAATTATCGACGAAAAACTTCGCGCCTTCGGCTCCGAGCTTAAGCATAATTCCCATCGACGCGTTTGAATTGATGTTGGCGTTATCGCGTTTGAAATCGACATCCTCCGAATTGGCGAAGAAGATATCTCGATAAACTTCCATGAGATTTTTTTGAGCTTCGCGGCGTTGTGCATGTTTTTCGCGATAGACGATGAATTGTTTGGCGACATCAAAAAAACCGTGTTGCATCAAAGCCTTTTCGACGACATCCTGAATTTCTTCGACGCCGATGCTGTCGGTATCGGCGATTGCAAGTTCTACGGCATTCGTTACGTCTTCGATGTCGGCGTCGGTTAAACTGTCATTGGGCGTCGACGCGTCGCGATTTGCTCCGGCTATTGCATTAAAAATCTTCTGCCGATCGTAATTGACTGCCGTGCCGGAGCGTTTCGTCACAGTCCTGAGTTTCATTTCATCACACTTCTTCCGATAAAAAATGGCGTCGATATTCTATCATTTTCGACACCGATAGGCAATTGAAAAAACAGCCTCGAAGGCTGTTTTTATATTTCTTTATTGGCAGGGGCAGTAAGAATTGAACTCACAACCTACGGTTTTGGAGACCGTTGCTCTACCAATTGAGCTATACCCC
>CALGGX010000183.1 GCA_937916025.1 uncultured Selenomonadales bacterium | reverse complement strand
TTTTTCAAAAAGCACTCGAGTGATCCGGAGGCTCCGAGAATTTTCACGGTCGTCTTTGCGATGGAGACGAAGGCAACCGTAATCGAGCGGTACGGCGATAAATTCTTGGTCAAGCAGTTGCAGGATATGTCGACGCAAATGAATCAAAAAGACTGGGTGCTCTACACGGCGGCGGGCATCGATGCCGGGCATTTGATCTGCATCTGCCGCGCGGAGAATGAAGAAGAAATTTCGCGACTCGTCGGCGAGGCGATCACGCAATACAGCTTCATTGAAATGCCGGACTCGCGCATTTGGTTGCACATGAAGGCGGGCATTTGCGAGTTGCACAAGGACGACTTCAGTGTGCGTTTGACGGTCGAGCGCGCCAATATTGCCTGCCATCAATCGTCGAAGACGGGCGTTCGGATTTTCGACACGGCAATGCAGGAAGATTTGACGTTGCAACACAAGATCGAAACGACGATGGAAAAGGCACTCGCGGCAGACGAATTTCAAGCGTGGTATCAGCCGAAGTATGATATTCGGACACGAAAAATCATCGGCGCGGAAGCTCTCATTCGATGGATCAGTCCGGAGATGGGCTTTATGCCGCCGGGCAAATTCATTCCGCTCTTCGAGAAAAACGGCTTTGTACTCGCGGCGGATTACGAGATGTTGGATCAGGCGTTTCAATTGCAGAAACATCGGATTGAAGAAGGCAAAGAAGTCGTAACGATCAGCGTCAACCAATCGCGCCTGCACATGACGGAAGAAGGGTATCTCGAAAAAATCCGCGCGCTGATTGAGAAATATCAATTGCCGCCGAAGGGCTTGATTGAATTGGAATTGACAGAAACCGTTTTCGGCGATTTCGATCAAAAAGAAAATCAACAGCGGGCGGCAGACATCGTGGCGGCGTTGCATGAAATGGGCTTTACGATCTCGGTTGACGACTTCGGCTCGGGATATTCGTCGTTCATGTTGTTGAATTACCTGCCGATGGACGTAATGAAGATCGATCGGTCGCTGTTGAATGCGGCGGGCGGAGCGAAACGCACTCGAGACATTCTCGCAAGCGTCATTGCGCTCGGACAATCGCTGAACATGCAAATCATCTGCGAAGGCATTGAGACGAAGGAGCAGGAAGAACTGCTGTTGAGTCTCGGCTGTCATTACGGGCAGGGATTTTTGAATGCAAAGCCGATGCCGATGGCGGACTTCGTTGCGTTTTTCGAGAAGCGCAACGCCGACGTCGCGGCAGGATTGATTTGATGAGGTGATTTTGAAAATGTGTTTGGCATATCCGGCGAAGGTCGTCGAGATCAAAGACAGTTTGGCAACCGTCGAGTTGTCGGGAGTGCAGAGAAAAGTGAGTTTGATGTTGTTGCCCGAAACGAAGCTCGGCGATTACGTCCTCGTGCATGCCGGTTTTGCAATGCAGACGGTTGATCGTCAAACGGTTGACGAGATGCTCGAGGCATTTGAAGAAATCGACGCGCGGAGTTCGGAGGCGGCAAATTGAACATTTATTTTCCGCCCGCCCCTTGTTCCTTAACAGGAACCGGGTTTTTTATTTCAAAGCGGGAGGTTGATTATGAATTACATCGATGAGCTCAACGGCATTTCGATCGATCGGAAAATTCGATTGATGGAAGTGTGCGGCACTCATACCGTGGCGATCTTCCGCGCGGGCATTCGACAAATTCTGCCGCCGAATGTCGAGCTCGTGAGCGGTCCCGGTTGCCCCGTATGCGTCACCGACAATTCTTACATCGACAAGGCAATCGCTTACGCCAAGCTCGACGACACGATCATTGCCACGTTCGGAGATATGCTCAAAGTGCCGGGCTCGCGCTCGAGTCTCGCGCTCGCGCAAGCCGAAGGCGCGGACGTTCGAGTGATATACTCGCCGCTGGACGCCGTTGACATTGCAAAAGACAATCCGAATCGCCGCGTGATTTTTCTCGCCGTCGGTTTCGAGACGACCGCGCCGACCGCCGCCGCCGCCGTGCTCGCCGCGCAATCGCTGAAGCTCGGCAATTTTTTTGCGCTTTCGGCGCATAAGCTCGTGCCGCCGATCATGCGCGCGTTGCTCGACAGTGAAGACATCCGAGTCGACGGCTTCATTCTGCCGGGGCATGTTGCGGTCGTGATCGGCGTCGACGTCTTTGAATTTTTGCCGCGCGAGTTTCGATTGCCCGGCGTCGTCACCGGTTTCGAGCCGCAGGAAATTCTCCGAGCACTCGTCCGATTGATCAAAATGATCGTCGAAGATAAGTCTGCCGTCGAAAACGAATATCCGAGCGTCGTTCGGAGCGAAGGCAATCCGGCGGCAATGTCGATCCTCGAGCGCGTGTATGAAGTCGCGGACGCCGAGTGGCGCGGCATCGGACGCATTCCAAAATCCGGCTTGAAAATGCGAGACGACTTCGCCGAATTCGACATCGAGCGCATCGCGCCAATCTCGGTCGAATCTTCTACGCTCAACTCGAAATGTCGGTGCGGCGAGGTTTTGCGCGGCGTGATCAATCCGATCGAGTGCCCGCTCTTCGCTCGTGCATGCAATCCGCTCCACCCGATCGGACCGTGCATGGTGAGCGTCGAGGGCGTTTGCGCGGCGTGGTTTAAATACAATCGACAAACGGAGTGATGATTTTGGACGAAAAAATTACGCCGACGCACGGCGCGGGCGGACGTTTCAGATCAAAATTCCTTCGTCGAACTGCCCGTTCTTCACTCGCGAATGCAATCCGCTCCACCCGATCGGACCTTGCATGGTAAGCGTCGAGGGCGTTTGCGCGGCGTGGTTTAAATACAATCGACAAACGGAGTGAT
>CALGGX010000182.1 GCA_937916025.1 uncultured Selenomonadales bacterium | reverse complement strand
CAAACGCCACCAGTGAAATCCGCCTGCCTTATTGTATTCTCCACGAAGTGCGGCACTAATCCCTGATTGCTTTATGCCGACACTTTCGGCAGCTTCACGCATTGAGGTGTAAACAATGCCGGTTTCAATGCACAGCACCGGAATGCTGTTGACGGTCGCAGTATTTCGACGCGACTCTTTATTGATCTTGCCAACCGGATCAACGAACTCGAAATGCCGACCTTTGATCGTTTGCACTTTGCCGTTGCAAGCCGAATGCACGCTTGACGGCGAAACTCCAATATCTTTAGCCGCTGCAGAGATCGATTCGTACACCACGCCGGTTTCGATACAACGCACTTCACGACGCCCGCGCGGCTGACTCAATTTCACTTCCGACAGCACAATCGGCGTTGCGGTCGCCCACTGCCAGTGAAGACCGGCGGCAGTGTACTCGATATTGCCGCACGCAGCGGCGATCCGTCTGTAGCTGACGTTGTAATGCCTTGACGCCGCACTCAACGATTCAAATTCTTCGCCGGTTTCCACACAGCGAACAGCGAGACAACTGTGCTTGCCGCGATTGTCTGTCGTCTTCGGCTCGACGGGATTTTCGACGAATGCCCAGCGATGACCGCCCGCGCGCAATCGCTTTCCGTTGCAAACATTGCTGATGGACGGATAAGCCACGCCTGCCCGGCGCGCAGCGTCGGCAATCGATTCAAAGATCATACCGTTGTCGAGACAGATGACTGCCTTCAAATTGTCATGCGGTTGAGTTTCGCCGCCGTCGGTCATGTTATATCCGTTCGGAGCTCGAGTTCCGAGCGTCGCGATCCAAAACGTTTCGCGATCGTTGAGTTCTTCAAGCGTTTTGCACTCGTCGAGAATGTTGACGGTGAAATTCTGCCAGCCAAACTCTTGAATTGCAGTACCGATTGCGGTTTTTGCGATCTTGTGCTCGCGGATGCGCTCGCCAAGTGCTCGGATCGTCTGTCCGATATACGCTTTGCAATGACCGTTTTCGTCGGGAATCGTGTTTGTGATTTTGTAAATCACCATCGACTTTTGCATGATGTCTTCACTCATAAAACTTCGCCTCGCTTTTTGATTGACAATCCCGATGCGAAACATGTAAAATACAGGCAGAAGCTTCGCCTCGTGGTTGGTTTGTTTTCCATTTCATTCCAACACGCGCGAAGTTTTTTCAATCGAATTGGAAGTGATCTCAATGACCGCACCGATCGCCGAGGCAATGCGCAATTATGACTCCGATCTCGCACTCGCGTTTCACACGCCCGGACATAAGCAGGGGCTCGGCGCACACGAATTGCTCCGCGAGTTGATCACCGACGCCGGACTCCGCCGCGAAGTTTCATTGATGGAAGAGCTCGACGATCTTCACTCGCCGCGCGGCTGTATCGATGAAGCGCAAAAACTTGCCGCCGAACTCTGGCATGCCGATGAAGCGATTTTCTTTGTCAACGGCACAACTTCGGCAGTTCAGACAATGCTCCTTTCGATATTGCAACCGAACGATCGGGTACTCATTCCGCGCAACGCGCATCGATGCGTGATGAACGGTTTGATATTGAGCGGCGCAAAGCCGATTTTTTTATCGCCGGAATTCGATCCCGACTTCGGCATTGCACTCAACATTTCCGTCGAAACGATCAAAGCCGCTGTCAAAAAATATCCCAACACGCGCGCGTTGCTCCTCACTTCGCCGAATTATTACGGAGTCGCCGCCGATCTGAAATCCATTTCCGAACTCGCGCATCAAAAAAACATGCTGCTGTTGATTGACGAAGCGCATGGCGTGCATTTGCAATTCAGCGATCGACTCCCGCCTTCGGCAATGGATTCGGGCGCGGATATGTCGGCGCAATCGACGCATAAACTGCTCGGCTCGGTGACGCAAACATCGATGCTGATGCTCAACTCCGCGCGGATTGATGTCGATCGAGTTCGCCGAGTCGCGTCGATGTTGCAGTCGACAAGTCCGAACTACTTACTGCTCGCATCGCTCGACATCGCGCGCCTGCAAATGCAATCCGAAGGCAATAGACTGCTCGAGCGCGCAATCGATCTCGCCGAATTCGCTCGAAAATCAATCGCCGCAATCGACGGACTTAGAGTTTTCGATCGAGCGGCGAATTTTGATCCGACAAAAGTCACCGTCAATGTTTCCGAACTCGGCTTGACGGGATTGGAAGCGGAGCAAATACTCCGACATGAATTGAAAATCCAATGCGAATTATCCGATGCAAACAACGTGCTGTTCTTGATCACTTACGCCGACACTCAACGCGAGATCGCTCGACTGCTCGACGCGCTGAAAAAACTCGCATCGATCAAAAAATCCGCGCGGCTCTCGATAAAAAAATTCTCATCACCGCCCGCAATCATCGAGCCGGGCATGACTCCGCGCGAAGCGTTTTACGCTCCGACAACCGCCGTCAAATTGCGAGACGCGATCGGAAAAATTTGCGGCGAAGAAGTGACGTTTTATCCGCCCGGCATTCCGCTCCTCTGCCCGGGCGAATTGATCACTTCAGAAATTGCCGAGTCAATCGAAGAGAATCTTTCGATCGGAAGACGCATCGTTGCCGCCGCCGATCTTCGACTCCACTCAATAAAAATCATCCCTTAAGGTTGCAATTTTCCGCTC
>CALGGX010000181.1 GCA_937916025.1 uncultured Selenomonadales bacterium | reverse complement strand
CGGCATCAGTATCAGTGTCTGCATCGGTGTCGGCATCAGTATCAGTGTCTGCATCGGTGTCGGCATCAGTATCAGTGTCTGCATCTCCCTCGTCGGGGAACAAACTGTTGATAATGTTGAGTTCGGTATTGCGCGCATTTTTTATGGTGATTGAGCCTGATCCGACCGATACGATTACATCATTGTCCGAGATCAAAGTTGAACAGGTCGCTTGATCGGTGAGCTTGATCGTCGAAGTAGAATCGTAACCGTAAATTGTATCGTTGCCATCGCCTTCGGCATATAGGAACAAAAGATTTTCTCCTCCGTTACCGCTATGTTTACAATTGGAGATGTAATCATTTCCTTTACCGCCACTTATCGTGACTGATTTTCCATAATTCCTGATTGTGTCATCACCCGCGCCGCCATCGATTGAAACATTACTTCCACAATCATAATATCCGCTAAAAATATAATCATTGCCTGCCCCACCGGAGATTGTAGAGTTATTGCTTCGATTATCAATGTAGTCGTTGCCCGAACCGAGATTTATATAAGCACTACTGCTATGCGACCAACTGTTTATAGAATCATCGCCTTCGCCGCCGTCGATTGACGCGTTTGCGCCGCTGTTTGTGATAGTGTCGTTTCCAAGTCCGCCGTTGATTGTCACGTTTTTACTGCTGTTGTCAAGGTAATCATTTTTATCGGTGCCTTCTACAAGAGTATCGCTTGCACGATTATGAACCACATTAACCGAAGTTACTTCGTTAGGCGAAGATACGATATTAAGTGTTCCATTTTTAGAGTCTTTAATCGTAACAGAGCCAACCGTTGAGTTGTCTTTAATAACATTGACGAGGACATCGTTTCCGTTTGCTACAGTTGACCATGTAAAACCTTCGAGGACGAGGTTGTCCAAGACGTTAAAATTCTCGATCGTGTCATTGCCTGAAGTATAAACGTAAACAAGACCGAGTCCTTCATTGCGAACGTAATCGTTACCCGTGCCGCCTTCAATTGTAATATTCTTCGCGTCTCTGTAGCTTAAAATATAATCGTCGCCTTCGCCCGCGTTAATTGAAACGTTTTCACCGTTGCTGTAAATTCCATCGTCACCTTCGCCGGCATCAATTATTCCGTCGTTCAGTTGAATATAACCCATCGCACTCCCAAAAGTGTCACCATCATGGAAATAAACGCCATGGTAAATTGAATCGCTCCCGGCACCGCTTTTAATTGTTGAGTGGCTGGCAGTTGAGAGCTTAATATCGTCATTGCCGTCGCCGCTGTCGATTATGGAGTAATCACTCCAACTGGAAATGGAATCGTCGCCCGCGCCGCTGTTGATATTTGAATTGTTGCCACTGCTGTAGATGGTATCATTGCCGGAACCTGCATCGATTTTAACGTTTTTTATACCGGAGTGACCGCTGTCAACAATTCGATTATTACCATTACCCGCATCAATTGTGACTGAGTCGCCGTTGTCGTTGATAATGGTATCATCACCATCGCCGCTTGCAATTAACACCTTGTTGCTGTAGTAATTATAAATGGAATCATTTCCTGCGCCGCTGTTGATATTTGAATTGCTACCACTACTGTAGATGGTGTTATTGCCATTGCCGACGTTTATGGTAGATTGGTAGCCGGAACTTCTGATGTTGTTATTACCCTTGCCCGCGTTTATCAGGACATTTGAGCCTGAATTAATTACCTTGTCATCTCCGTCGTAGCCGTTTATTGTTACGTTGGAATCGCTGTTGCTTATAAAGTCGTTGCCGTCCGTGCCGTCGGAAGGAGACGGATTATAAATCATGCCGTTTACGTTGACAGTCAAGACGCCGACAATTCTTATCGAGCCGGAACTTGTTTTCAAGATGAGATCACCGTCGGCATCAAGCGTTTCGGTTATCTCACTGCCCGCCAAACTTATCATGTCCATTGCGGGATTGTAACCGACGATGGTATCATTGCCGTCGCCGCTCGTAAATTTTATCGTAGTTTCTTGGGACTTTTCGTCTGTTTTGATTGAATCGTCACCTGCTCCGCCGTTGACTTTAACGTAACTGCTTTGTTCAATGACAATGGTATCATTACCCGCACCTGCATTAATATCCGTTCTATGTGCATAAGTGTTATTCTCAATCAAATCGTCGCCGTCGCCCGTGTCGAGCTTAACAAACATGCTGTATCTGTTGATGACGGTATCATTGCCTTCACCGCTGTTAATGGTCGCCCCACTGCCGCAGTTATCTATGGAATCGTTACCCGCGCCGCCGGAGATAGAAACGCCACCGTCACCGACTTGGTTATAGATAGTGTCATCACCTTCGCCACCGGACATCGTGACTGTTGAAGTCCAATTGTTATGAAGGCAGTCATTTCCTGTGCCACCCAGAATTGTGGTTCGCGATCCCGTATTTTCAATGATGTCGTTGCCTGCTCCTGCGTTAATCGAAACACTCGTGCCACTGTTGATCAGTGAATCGGCTTCGCTTGTCCCCGAAATGATGACGTCGGATTTGTCATTGCTAATTTCGACCATAAAATCGTCTTCTTTTTAAAAGCCATTTAGCACAGTTCGTTTTTTTTTTTCGATTATAGGGCAGAAAAACTTAAATAAAAAACGAAAAAATCTCCGAGCCTGAGCTCGAGGATTGTTTTTGTATTGAAAAAAAGTTGCGTATAACATCGGCTCCGATCATGCCGTGTCAATGCTCACCAATGATATTTCTCGCCGCGAATGATTTTGAATGCGCGATAAATCTGCTCGATCAAAATCACGCGCGTCATTTGATGCGTGAATGTCATGCGCGATAAAGACAAGCGAAAATCGGCAGCCGCTCGGAGCTTTTCGCTCACTCCGAACGCACCGCCGATTACGAATGTCCATTGACTTTTGCCTTCGAGCATCAAGCTCTCGAGTTTCGTCGCGAATTGTTCCGACGACATTTCGACGCCGCCGACATCGAGCAGACACATCCAACTGTCTTTCGGAATGCTCGACAGGAGTTTGTCGCCTTCATCGTCGATCGAGCGTTGCTCGGGGATTTCTCTGATCTCGACCGTCGCGAACGGCTTCAATCGCTTGACGTACTCGGTAACCGCATCCTGCAGGTATTTTTCCTTCAACCGCCCGATCGCCGATATGTTGATCTTCATGCCGAGCGCGGCTCGCTGATATAACTTCGATTTGGCAAAGACTGCCAATTGATGTCGTTTGCGGCAACGAGATATTTTGTCGAGTGAGCCGCCGCAATTCCCGCCGCCTCGCCGATGCTCATGCACGTCAATTGAATGCGCATCGACGCCTGCAGAATGAAACTCGCGCTGATGCATCTGCCGGTTACGATCAAATTGCCGATCTCGTTCGTGATCAATGCGCGATACGGAATTTCATAAAAACCTCCGCGCGGAAGTTTTTCGCTGATTTTTTCGCCGTGCGCATCGATGAACCATGCCGTTCGAGCGACCGCGTCGGGAAATCGACTCTGATTGTGGTAATCGTCCTCGACGAGATAATACTTGCCGCGAATGCGCCACGACTCGCGCGCGCCGAGCATCACTGCCTCGCGAGCGATATACGCGTTCTCGAAGCCCGGCAGGTGTTTGATCAAGTAATTGCCGATATTGCGAAGCATGCGCCGCCCGTACGTCACCGCGCGGCTGTATTCGATCGGATCGGTCGAGCGGAATTTGATCGGAATTTCGGGGCAGTTCATCGACATGGTGCCGTTCTTGCCGATAATCGTATACGCCTGCATGTACTCGGCTTCTTCCTGCGTGATCTCGCCGCTCTCGACGCCGCGCGCCATGAAGTCTTCGAGTTTGTATCGCTGAACACGGTGCATTGCCTCGGCGATCTCAAAATGCGGCAACGTACTCTTACACCAATCCTCTTTCAGCGTGTTGACGACATACTTCTGCAATTTCTTCAGATCGATGCCGCCCATCTCGAAGCGAAAACTCATCGGCTGATTATTACCCGTCTTTTCATAACCGCGTTCGGCGGGAACTCCGACAGTTCTCGCGAGATACGCATCGCCCGTCGAGTCGATGAAGACCTTCGCCTTGACGGCGGCAAGCCCCGCAATCGTCTGCACGATGCATGTCGTGATCTTCGAGCCGATTTTGAGCGCGTCGACGAGCACGGCATTGTAAAGAATTTCAACGCCGACTTCGGCGCAAAGCTCGTCGTAAATCGACGCGAGCACTTCCGGATTCGTCCAAACCTGCCCCGTGACTTTGTCGTCGTAATCAATGCCGTTGTCGATAAGCCGTTGCTTGATGAGCTTGACATACGGCGTATCGCTGTTGGGAGCAAACGTCTGCATGCAAGGAATGACATCGCCGAGCACCGCCAGCCCGCCGAGTGCAATCCCGCGCTCGATCAGAACCGTCGAAACACCGTTCCGCGCGGCATTGACGGCGGCGGCAACTCCCGAAGGACCTCCGCCGCAAACACAAACATCGACGTCAAAAAGCACGGGAATTTCGCGTCCGGCGTAATTGACGGCAGAAGCGGCTTCGGCTTTCGACGGCTTGAGCTGCTCGCCGACCATCAGACCTGCCGCAGCTGCGCCCGCGAGTTTAAAAAAATCTCTGCGCGAGATCGGAAGTAACATTCTTTGTTTTCCTCTCATTCTCAATTACGAATTATGCATTACGCATTACGCATTACGCATTATTAATTGCATTTCATCTTGCGTCATTGATGACTTGCGGCATTTCCTGCAATTCAATGTCGATTTCAGTCTCGACGCCGTCGCGCTCGTATTTGAGTTTGACTTTATCGCCGACTTTATGCGCCGCCACTTCATTGCGAACATCACTGACCGAGTTCACTTCTTTGCCGTTGATCGACAAGATCACATCGCCGCGCTGAAGTCCCGCAATGCCGGCCGGTGCATCGAGCGCAACTTGGAAAATATAAACGCCGCGATCGATCGTCAATTGATAGCCGTAACGAGCCGCCGTCGGCTTGTCGAAAATCGTCACGCCGAGATAAGGACGCGCGACATAACCCTTCGCCATCAGCTCATCGACAATTGCCTGCACGGTATTGATCGGAATTGCAAAGCCCATGCCTTCGACGCCGTCAGCCGCCAATTTCGCGCTGTTGATCGCAATAATCTCGCCGTCGGCATTGACGAGCGCGCCGCCGGAATTGCCGGGGCTGATTGCCGCGTCCGTCTGAAACAGTTTCACGCGACGATCACTCAACTCGAGCGTCCGATTGAGCGCACTGATGACGCCGACCGTCACACTGCCCTGAAATTCCAAGCCCATCGGATTGCCGATTGCGATTGCCGGTTCTCCGACGACCACATCATCCGAATTGCCGAACTTTGCCGTCGGAAGATCCTTTGCATCGACTTTGACAACCGCGATATCGGTCATATCGTCCGTGCCGACGAGCTCGCCGTTGAGAGTTCTGCCATCCGCCAACGAGACGATCAATTCGCGCGCGCCTTCAATGACATGATTGTTCGTCACGATGTAGCCGTCACTTCTGAAAATGACGCCGCTGCCGACGCCTTCCGTTTCGATTCGGCGATTGAAAAAGTCACGCGCAACCGCCTTATTGGTAATGCCGACCACCGCCGGACCGACGGTATTTGCCACACGCACCGCCGGAGTGTTCCGCGCGGACGACATTTTTGCGACTGCCGCTTCCGCCTCGGCGAATTCTTCCTTACGATCCGAAGTCATATTTGACGTGTCAATCGGGGCGGCTTTCTTCGCCACTTCGACCGTCGACTCCGTTTCGGTTTTGTCTCCGCCGATCGGATTGCCGGCGATATCGGTATCGCAACCCGTCAAAGACATCGTCGAAATCATCAACGCCGCCAACACGGCTGCGGTTTTTTTCTTCATGAAACGATCACTCCTTCGCGCCAATTTTAAAATTGCACAGAAAAAAAGTCAAGCGGCTTAAAACTTGACTTTTTACGTATTTTTTTTGCGCTCGATCTGGCGTCGGATCATTTCTTTGACGAGCTCGACCGCGCCTCTGCCCATTCCGAGCTCGCGCGCAATCTCCTCGACGGTTTTGCCTTGGATTAACAGGTTTTTGATCTTGTCGGTGTTCGACGCGATATCCGTCGATTGCAGAGCCGCCTGACGTTGTTGCGGAGCCGCTTGACGTTGTTGCGAAGCCGTTGCGCGTTGCGGAACCGCTTGACGCTGTTGCGGAGCCGCTTGACGCTGTTGCGGAGCCGCTTGACGCTGTTGCGGAACCGCTTGACGCTGTTGCGGAGTCGTTTGACGTTGTTGCGGAGCCGCTTGACGCTGTTGCGGAACCGCTTGACGTTGTTGCGGTGCCGTTGCCGCGCGGCGCGTTTCGATCTTGACCGGATCGGCTTGCACGACATTTTGCGGCTTGTCGGCGGAAGGAATCAGCATCGACGGGCGATCAATCACCGGCTTCGAGCGAACCGGCGGTTTTACTTCTTCCGGTTCTTCTTCTTCCATCGAACGTTTGAGCATTGCCGCGAAGTCTCGCGCTTCATTCGCAACATCTTCGTCGACGTAGTCGATCGGATCGCTGACGTTCGACTGCCGATACACCGGTTCCTGCTGAAAATGCGATTGCCTCATCATCGACGGCGGCGAGATCGGCGACTGCACCTGCCGCATCATCGGCTGCTGTACCGGCATTTGCGATTGCATCATCGGCTGTTGTATCATTTGCGGTTGCATCATCGGCTGTTGCATCATCGGTTGTTGTACCGGCATTTGCTGTTGCATCGGCAGTTGGAGCGGCATTGCCAAACGCGTCGAGATTTTCATTTCGATTGTCTCGAGCTTCTGTTGCAAATCTTCAACATTTTCGCCGGCGTCTTCGAGTTTTTGCAGTAAATCTCTGATCTCGACGGCCTGACTTTCGCCTCGCTTGATCACTTTTTTGAGCTCTGCCAATCGCCCCTCGAACACCGTGCGATTTTTTTCGGCGTCTTCGAGTAGATTTTCGAGATTTGCCGCCTGAGTTTCCATGCGCTGAATGACTTCCGACGCCGTCTTTTCGAGTTCCTGCTTCAATTTGATTGTCGATTCTTCGACGGCGCGCGCCTCTTCGGCTCGTCGTTTGCGGTTTCGCGATGCATTCCACACCACGAATACCATTATGCAACCGACTACTATCAGCGCAATCATCAATTCACTTATCATCGTTTTTCATCACATTCAAAGAGAAATATCGAGACGATGTCCGCGCATCGGATCGACGGCGAATTTTTCCGGACGCGGCTGTTCGGGTTGCGGATTGCGCCGACGCGAATTGCGTTGATATCCGCCGCCGCGCCCGCGCCGATCCGGATCGTCTTTGATCGTGCCGCCGCCTTCGGCTTCGTTTTTGTTGCGGACTTGTTTTTGTTTGAGTTCATCGTCTTGTCGTTGACGAAGTGATTCAAAATCCTGTTGCAAATTCGTTGCGTGATTCAAATTGTGTTGAGTGTTACTCGCTTCCGTCGCGGCAGTCGGATATACCATTTGCATATTGACCGGTGCAATATCCATTCCTCACACCTCCGAAAAGCAATGCGTAATTCGTAATTCGTAATTCATAATTGAAAGAGACGAGCTTTTAATTCCTAATTCCTAACTCCTAATTCCTAATTACGCATTACGCATTACGCATTATTCATTGCCTTTAATACGGTCCGATGACGACTTCGCCTTCTTCGAGATACATCGTACATCGCATATAATTTTTCTGCACGTTTTTGACGACCGAGTTGATTGAAATTCGCGATCCCGTGTAGATACACTCAGACGCGCGGACTTTGCCGTTTTTCATTTCGGCGAGTTGCGCTTCGATCTCGAGAATTTTCTTCTCATCGCGCTTGATTTTGCCCGCGAGCGGAAATTGCGAACGAGTCAGCGAGTTGAGCTGATCGATGCGTTCCTGCGGCAACCGACTTACGTCGATTTTGCCGAGCGTATCGAGAATTTGCGTAATCTGCGCCAACTTCTTTTTCGCGTCTTTATATTCCTTGCAAACGTCGTTGTACTCCTTTTGAAGTGCGGGATCGACTCCAACCGTCACGCGCGTCACCACAAACGCCGAGTTGCCGATCACTTTTGCGCGAATTTCTTCGCCCGCGACCGACATTCCGCCCGTGATCTGCCCGCGCTTGTCCTCGACGATGATCTTTTTGCCCGCGCGGAGCGTAGAGTGCAACGCGGCATCGGCAATGTAAATGTCCTGCCCCGCCTCGAGAACGGCATTCTCGGTAAAGGCACAGCGTATATCGAGTTCGGCATGTACTTTGCCGCGATTTGCTCCCGTGATGCCGCCGCTGATGTAAACATTGCGCCCGCTCACTTCGCCGCCGCTCACACTGCCTTTGATCTCGACATCGCCCGTCGCCTTGACGCTGTAACCTTGCTTAATCGAGCCCGTGATTGAAACGCTGCCGTCAAAATCGATATCGCCCGTGCCCACGCCGACATTGCCTTTGATCTCGAGTCGCGGATCGATGCTGATGCGATTGCCGCTGTCGACAATCTGCCCGTTAATCGTGGCAATCAATTGATGCTCGCCGACAACTTGTGTGTTTTTGCCTTGCGGCATCGGAATCGGACGCCCGTTCGGCGCGGGAATTTTATCTCCGAAAACACTCATGCCCGGCTTGCCCGGCTTTTGCGGAATGCGGATCGCGAGCGTCTCGTTTTTCTTCGCCAGAACGAACAAATTTAAATTCTTATAATCGACGCGATCATATTCATCGACGACCGGACGCCCTTTCACTCCCAGATCGAACTTCCGATCGATGTAAGCATTCTCGCCCGGAATCGCCGCAATGCCTTCCGCCGCCACGAACGGGTTAAGCGATTTGATCCCTTCGTCGATGGCGTCTTCGTCAATGCCGAATTTGACGCGCTTCGCCGCGAGAGCTTCAAGAACCTGCTCGCGCGTCGGCAAACCGGAACCGGAACGCGTATCGTATTTGATCGTTGCCTTCAATCGATCGCGAGTGATCTCGACAATCAATTTCGCGGGAGTTTCGTCTTTTGCCGGTAAATCGACATCGGACATCAGCCTGTCAAGGTCTTCTTCCGTCAGTTCAACCGGATCGCTGATCTTGTGCGGTTGCCCGTCCGCCTCTTTCATGATTTGCGCCAGCATTCCGATATCGTAAGTCATAATGCCGCAACTGCGGAGAATTTGATGCATGTCGGAGAGCTCGATCATGAGGGTTTGTGCAGCATTCGGATAGATCGTCAAATAAATCCCGTCCGGCTTAAACTCGAACATGTAGCCGGCTTCAGACCCGCCGACTATCGGATAACTTTCCCCCATGCCATTCACTCCTTTGAATCACATCAAAATCGACTTCATCTTGGCGAGATTGCCGCGCATGCGCGTGATTGCCTTTGTGTGCAATTGCGAAATGCGCGCTTCCGAAAGATGCATGATCAGACTGATCTCTTTCAACGTGAGCTCGTCGTAATAGTAAAGCGAAACGACAAGCCGCTCCTTCTCCGGCAATTTGTCGATTGCCTTCGCGAGCGTGTCTTTCAATTCGAGATATTCCGTCGTCTCGACCGGATCGGCATCGAGTGCCTCGGGCGAGTCTGTCTTCAAATATTCTTCGAGCGGAATGATCGTCGACGAATTGAATTGACTTACAAGAACCTGCAACTCCTTCGTCGTGATCTCGAGCGCATCCGCAATTTCGGCGTCCGTCGCGCTCCGTCCGAGCTCGCTTTCGAGCTGATAGACTTTCTGTTCATAACGGCGAAGTTTTTGCCGCATCGTCACCGGTATCCAATCTTTTGAACGGAGATAATCGATCATCGCGCCGCGAATGCGAACGCCCGCGTAGGTCTCGAATTTAATGTTTCGATCGATGTCGTAGCGATCGATCGCGTCGAGCAGTCCGAAAAATCCGCTGCTCAAAAGATCATCCCGATCCAAATGCGGCGGTAAACTCATTGCCAATCGCCCCGCCACGACTTTAATCAACGGCAGGTAATGCTCCGCCAGTTGATTGCGAACCTCAATCGTCTTCTTGCGGCGGTAGCTCTCCCACAGCCTCCGAATATCGTCGTCCATCTCCATTGGAACACCACCTCTCATTCATTTACGGATTGTTTGATTGGGATTGTTGTTGCGCCTGTTGAGCGGCGTTTTGATTTTTGACTTTGTAATAGTACTCGAGGAACGACAGGACGCCGATTGTTATGAAAGCGAAAAATCCTGCCGTGAAGAAGGCTTTTATGCTTCGCGCGAAAATCGTCATGAATTTGATGTCATACGAAAAGCCCGTCACCATCACTATGAAAAATGACAGCAACGCAAAGCTCATTATCAAAACCAGCTTCTCGAGTGTAAATCCGAAATGATTATCCCACTTGAATTTAAACTTCATGACGATATGACCTCTTCAAACCAATCAAATGGTTTTTTCGCCGCGATCGATCGTTTTGACTCTGTAAACTCCGGTCGCGAGATCGATCTGAACGGTGCGCCCGTAATTGCCGCCGGTGTCTTCGGCGATAAGTCGAATGCCGTTTCGTGTCAGCCATTTTTTGACGGCCTCGGCATTGCGCGTGCCGACGCGCATGATATCGGTCGCATTCGAGAATGCAAACATCTGCGCGCCGCCCGCAATTTTTGCAACCAGCCGCGATTTGTTCGCGCCCAACGCCAATACGTCATTCAACATCAGCGGCAATCCCGTATCGGCGAATTTGGCAGGATTGTCGCTGGCGCGTGCCTGATTGCTGTCGGGCAACATGATGTGCAGGAGCCCTCCGACCTTCAATTGCGGATCGTAGAGCGAGACTCCTATGCATGAGCCCAAACCATAGCTGATAAGAGAA
>CALGGX010000180.1 GCA_937916025.1 uncultured Selenomonadales bacterium | reverse complement strand
GGAGTAATTGAAGGGTCGGATGCTCGACGATCTCAAACGTAACATTTCGCAGGCGGAGCGCGAAGTTCAGCAAATCGCCGCCGATCAGGACAAGGCATTGCAGGAGCAGGGCGATACTCCGCAAAAGCAGGCGTCGATTCGTCGGTATTTCGGAACTGAAATCGGCAAGCGGCAGAACTTCTTGGCGGAAGCGCAAGCGCGTCGCGATCATCTCGAAAAACTCGCAATCGGCGCGGAGATCATTCAAGGCACTCTGCAACGCGAAGTCGAATTGAAGATCGGTTCGGACATGCGCGAGATCATGAACGTCGAAGTGCTCGTTGAAGATGACAAGATCATTGCAATCCGCAGCTGATCGGATCATCATCGGGCGATTGGGAGCCCCGCGCGGAGTCAACGGCGAAATGAAATTGATTCCGTTGACGGACTTCGCCGATCGATTTGACGGGCTCGAAAAAGTTTTTATCGACGATCGAATTTTTCACATCGAATATGTCAAAGCAATCGGCAACGGTTTGGCAATTCGTTTTGACGGCATTGACAATCGGGAAGCCGCGCGGCTTTTGACAAACAAAATGTTGACGGTCGATCGAAAAGATGCGGCTCCGCTCGAAGACGGCGAGTATTACACTTTTGACATAATCGGATTGGAAGTATTCGCGCGCGACGGTCAAAGGCTCGGCGTCGTCGAAAATGTTCTCAAAACCGGAAGCAACGATGTTTATGTCACTCGAACGGAAGTCGGCGGCGAATTGCTGATTCCGGCGTTGAAACGCGTCGTCAAAGAGATCAATATCGCCGAAGGCAGGATGATTATCGACGTGAAGATGCTCGAGGAAGTTTGAAATGCGCATCGATGTGATCACGCTGTTTCCGAACATGTTCGCGCCGCTCGACGACAGCATCATCAAACGCGCCCGCGAGCGAAACATTCTCGAGATCAACTTCATTCAGCTCCGAGACTTCGCTTATGACAAGCATCGACAAGTCGACGACTCGCCGTTCGGCGGCGGAGCCGGCATGGTGCTCAAACCGGAGCCGATGTTTCGCGCGGTGCGCTCGGTGCTCGAAACATCTCTCGAGCCGAGCCGTCGTCGTGTGTTGATAATGGATCCGATTGGGGACGTTTTCAATCAATCGAAGGCGAAGGAACTGGCGGAGTTCGAGCAATTGATCTTCATTTGCGGGCATTACGAAGGCTTTGACGCGCGGATTTACGAATTGGCGGACGAGGCGATTTCGATCGGCGAATATGTATTGACGGGCGGCGAGCTTCCGGCAATGGGGATCATCGACGCGGTTGCTCGGATGTTGCCGGGCGTGCTCGGTTCTGATGAGTCCGCAAAGACGGACTCTTTTTATGCCGAAGACTCGGGTTATCCGCAATACACTCGTCCGCGCGATTTTGAAGGGCGGCTCGTGCCGGAAGTTCTTCTCAACGGCAATCATGCCGAGATCGCAAAATGGCGGCGCGAACATCATTCGCATCGCAACGGTAACGACTGATTTAAAAATGGAGCTGTAAAAATGGCTAATCGTCCCGTATATGTATCATTAAACGAATTTCCTTTCGTCAGACGCGTCGATACCGAGTTCAAATTTTACGGCGGCTTCTCCGTCAAACAAAAACGACTCAGCATCAACAGTTTGCACGAGGCGTTTTTGAAAAACAATCCCGATCGGCATCTGCTCGAAATTTCTTCCAAAAGCGAGCTCGAGCTCGGCGTCAAACTCAGTGCGTTTAACCTGCAGCTTGTGCAACCAACGTCCGGCAAAAGTTTTTCGGTCGAAAGTGCCTTTCAAAGCAGTAAAGTTTTCGAGCATGGCGGACCGTTCACCGAGCTGTTGCATAAAACATCGCGCGAAGCAAAACGCGACGAACGACTCAGAAGCAGCGGCGCGATCATTGCTTTCAAGTTTTTCAATCACACGTTCCCGACCGAGCCCAAGACGTATTTTTACAATTGGTTGTATGTCAATGCGCTCGCCCGACAATCGGAGTTGGCGGAAGAAGTTATGAATTACGATGCCTTTACCGATATTGAATTCAATCCGAAAAAATCACTGAACTGTCAAGCCGAAGCCGCCGCCGTTTTCGTCGGACTGACGCATGCCGGATTGATTGACGAGGCACTCGACGAAAAGATTTTCCTGCAGTTTGTGTACAAAAAAAATCAGCCCTCGCGGACTGAGCGAAATTGCGTTTTGGATTTTTAATCAACCGGCGTATTCAAGTTCGGCTTCTTTCAATGCGAATTTCTGATAGATGGGGATTTTCGTGATTGTCTTGTCGAGGCGCGGATTTTTGCCCCAGCGTTTGAAGGAGCGGATTTCATTTTCCGATCGCCCGTTCTTGAAATATTCGTAAACGCCCTTCGTAAATTGTTGCGAGAACAGATATAATTTAACCTTGTTAAAGATCATGTAGAAATTGATGTTGTCGTTTTTCTTTGTAATGACGACTTTCATGTCAAACCAACCTCCTGAAATTAAAAACCATTACTTTTGCTTGCAACAATGTATCGATTGAATATGAAAAAAAGTTAAGAGTTTCGATCAAATTTAACGCATTTTTAATGAAACTTTAACATCAGCTTAATTTTGTATTCTGTGTTTTCGCGTCGACAGCCTTGACACTCGGCAATCGAATGATTAACATTGAAACATCTATCATGCGGAAAGGAAGTATAAATTTCGATGGCAAATGTTTACGAACGTGCTCTCGCGCTTCATAAGAAATATCAAGGCAAGTTGGCGACGGTGAGCAAGGTTCCGCTCGAGTCCGGCGACGATCTCGTATTGGCATATACTCCCGGTGTGGCAGCTCCGTGTCTCGAGATCGAAAAAGATGCCGAGAAGATTTACGATTACACCAACCGCGGCAATCTTGTTGCGGTCGTGACGAACGGGACGGCGGTGCTCGGACTCGGCAATATCGGCGCGGGTGCGGGTCTGCCGGTGATGGAAGGCAAATCGATCCTGTTCAAAGGCTTTGCCGGCGTCGATTCGATTCCAATCTGCTTAAATACGAAGGACGTTGATGAAATCGTTCGAATTATCGAGGTTATGTCGCCGACATTTGGCGGAATCAACCTTGAAGACATTTCTGCTCCGCGTTGCGTTGAAATTGAGCGCACTTTGATTCGTGAACTCGACATTCCCGTGTTCCACGATGACCAGCACGGAACGGCGATTGTCGTGACGGCGGCGATTATGAACGCTTTGAAAGTCGCGGGCAAAAAGGCTTCTGATTGCACGCTCGTCGTTTCGGGCGCGGGGGCGGCTGGCAGCTCGATTATCCGAATGTTGCACAAA
>CALGGX010000179.1 GCA_937916025.1 uncultured Selenomonadales bacterium | reverse complement strand
CGGCTTCTATCCTCGACAAGAAACTCGAGTTCCTGCCGCTCAAGTCTGCCGCGCACATCGTTCGTGGCAATGCATTGCGCCTCGATTGGAATGAAGTCGTCCGGGGCGGCGTCGATTATATCATCAGCAATCCGCCGTTCAGCGGCGCGCGTCTCATGTCGACGCAAAACAAAGCCGACCTGCTCGCCGTCTTCGATGGTTGGAAGAATGCCGGCAATCTCGACTTCGTCGCCTGTTGGTTTAAGAAAGCGGCGCAATTCATGCTCGATACGCAAGCTCGCGCCGCACTCGTCGCCACCAACTCGATCGTGCAGGGCGAGAGCGTCGGTACGCTGTGGTCGAAATTGCTTGAGATCGTCCACATCGATTTCGCACGTCGCACGTTCAAATGGATCAGCGACTCGGACGACATGGCGGCGGTTCATTGCGTGATTGTCGGTTTCAGTGCCGCGCCCAATCCCAAGCCGCGCATCATATTCGACGGCGAGGAGAAGAGCGTCGCGAAAAACATCAACGCGTATCTGCTCGACGCTCCCAACTTCAGTGTCGAGAGTCGATCGAAACCGCTGTGCAACGTACCGACGATCGGCATCGGCAATCAACCGATCGACGGCGGCAATTATCTCTTCAAGCCCGACGAAATGGACGACTTCATTCGTCGAGAGCCGCGCGCAAAAAAATATTTCAGACCGTGGTTCGGCGCGGAAGAATTCATCAACGGCAAGCGGCGGTATTGTTTGTGGCTCGGCGAGGCGGCGGCGGAAGAGATCGCGTCGATGCCGCTCGTTGCTGCTCGTGTCGAGGCTGTTCGTCAATATCGATTGTCGAGCAGACGCAAGTCGACGATCAAACTCGCCGATCGTCCGACGCATTTTCAAACCGAGAATATGCCGCGCGGAAACTTCATCGTCATTCCCGAGATCACGTCCGGAGAACGGCGATACATCCCGATCGGATTTATGACGCCGGACGTTCTCTGCAGCAACAGGCTGAAGTTAATGCCCGATGCCGATCTGTTTCATTTCGGCGTACTGACCTCCTCTACACACATGGCATGGATGCGAGTCGTGTGCGGGCGTCTCGGAACCGGCTACGATTATTCGGCGTTCATCGTGTACAATAATTTTCCGTGGTGCCCTCCCTCGCCCGCGATCGAGTGCACGGCGCAATCGATCCTCGACGTGCGGAGTCGATATCCCGAGCGATCACTCGCGTCGTTGTATGACGAGACGACGATGCCTGACGACTTACGCGCGGCGCATTCGGCGAACGATCGGGCGGTGCTTTCGGCGTACGGCTTCGACGAGTCGCTGTCGGAAGATGCGATCGTCGCACGGCTCATGCAAATGTATTCGGCTTTGACGCACTGAGAGGGACATATTTCATGAAAAATCGGCAAAACGCCGTCAAACAATTCGTCGACGAGTGGCGCGAGCGCGGCTCCGAGAAGTCCGACGCCCAATCGTTTTGGCTTGACATGCTCGGCGCGCTCGGCATCGACAAGCCCGCGCAATTCATTCAATTCGAGCTCCCGATCGATGTCGACAGGCACAAGTGTTTCATCGACGGCCGGATCAACTCGACACGCGTCTTGATCGAACATAAATCGCGCGGCATCGATCTCGACAAGCCCGCCCGCCAGTCCGACGGCAAGATGTTTACGCCGTTCGAGCAGGCATTGCGCTACGCATATGAATTGCCGTTCTCGCAACGCCCGCGTTGGATTGTGGTGTGCAACTTCGTCGAGCTGCGCGTCTTCGACATGGATTTGTATGACAAACAGCGCGACGCGTATCAACCGAACATCGTTCTGCTCGAGCGACT
>CALGGX010000178.1 GCA_937916025.1 uncultured Selenomonadales bacterium | reverse complement strand
CGCTGGATGAGGATCGCAACCCCAGAAACGCGGTGCTTTTTCTCCTGTTCTTTTCCCTGCCCATTCCGCTCCTCGGTAGGACGGCAATCGGCTGGATCGTGGACGTGAATACCATTGGCGCGACGATCGCTTACGGCTATACCTCCGCGGCCGCGCTCGTTACGGCAAGGAGGGAGGGAAATAAGCGTATACAGATATCCGGTTTTGTCGGACTTTTCATGTCCATCCTGTTTTTCTTTTACTTTATGGCGATGTCGGCGGGCGCGATGTCCACGGAGTCCTACCTGATCCTCGCTTTCTGGAGTATTCTCGGCTTCGTGTATTTCCGCGTCGTTTTCGCAAGGGATCGTGAACGGCGCTTCGGCAAATCCACCGTTGTCTGGATCGGGCTGCTTTTTCTGATTTTCTTTACCTCGCTCATGTGGGTCAAGCAGGCAACGGACGATATGACGGAAAGCGTCATTGCCAATATCAGCGAATACTACGAGGAACGGAATCCCGAGAACGATCCGGAGACCGTAGCGGATACGGAGCGCTATTTAAAAGAGCAGATGGACGCCGCCGACAGGCTGCTTACGCGAAACAGCATCATACAGATGCTCCTGATCATCGGCAGTCTGGTCATCATGTTCAATATTTACACGACGATTTCCAAAAGAGAGCGCTTGATGGAGATCGAAAAGAAAGCCGCGGAGGAGAGCAGTCGGGCGAAAACCATCTTTCTTTCCAATATGTCCCACGACATCCGCACGCCGATGAACGCGATCATCGGCTACACGCACTTGGCGCGCCGCGAGGGCACCACGCTCGAAGAGGCGCAGGACTACCTCGCGAAGATCGACGGCTCGTCGAAGCACTTGCTGGCGCTGATCAACGACGTGCTCGAGATGAGCCGCATCGAGAGCGGCAAATTGGAACTCGAGTTGGCGGATACCGACATCATTCAAACGATCAACGAAGTCAGAGACATGTTCAGCTCGCAAATGTCGTCGAAGAAGATCGAGTTCGTTGTCGATACTTCGGCGGTCAAGGATCGGCATGTGATTTGCGATAAGAATCGATTCAATCGCGTGCTGTTGAATTTGCTCAGCAACGCATACAAATTCACGCCGGAGGGCGGCAAAGTCTCGGTGACGCTCAAACAGCTCGACGCGAACGAAAACGTCGGCAGTTACGAATTGCGAGTGAAAGACTCGGGGATAGGAATGACGCCGGAGTTTGCGGCGAAGGTTTTCGAAGCGTATTCGCGCGATCGATCGGTGAGCAAAATCCAAGGCACGGGGCTCGGCATGGCGATCACGAAGAGCATCGTCGAATTGATGGGCGGCAGAATACGCGTCGAGTCCGAGCTCGGCAAGGGCACGGAGTTTATCGTCAACGTCCGATTTCCGATCGTCGAGCCCGATCCGGTCGAGACGGACGATTCGGGCAATGCGGTCGAAAAACCGGAACTCGAGTTCGACAAGATGAAACTGTTGCTGGTCGACGACAATGCAGTCAATCGGGAGATCGCGTCGTTGATCCTGACGGAGTTCGGCTTTGCGATCGATACTGCAGAGAACGGCAAAGAGGCGGTCGAAAAAGTGGCGGCGTCGACGCCCGGGGAATTTGCGGCGGTGTTGATGGACGTGCAGATGCCGGTGATGAACGGCTACGAAGCGACACAAAAAATACGCGAGCTCGACAATCCGAAGCTCGCAAACATTCCGATCATCGCAATGACGGCGAACGCGTTCAAAGAAGACGTGCAGGCGGCAAAAGACGCCGGAATGGACAGCCACATTGCAAAGCCGATCGACATTCCGCAAATGATCGCGACGTTGACGGAAGTTTTGAAGTGATTGGAGGTTTCATTTGATTGAAGAAATTGATGACGATGATGATGATTTTGATTGTCGTGCTTTTCGCGGGATGCGGCAACAGTGCCAAAACCATCAGTCAGGAAGAGGCAATGCAAATGATGCAATCGGAAACGGATTATGTCATTCTCGACGTGCGGACGGAGCCGGAATATGAAAAAAAACATATCGCGAACGCGAAGGTTTTTCCGGTCGGCGAATTGCGCAACGGCGTGATGCCGACCGAGCTCGTGCGCGACAAAAATCAGATCGTCTTCGTATACTGTTGGGCGGGACGCCGCGCGGAAGAAGCGTCGAATATTCTTGCCGAAAACGGCTATATCAACGTGTACAACATCGGCGGGCTGGCGAGCTGGACGGGCTCCGTCGTCGGCGAAGAAGTAGAGTGAACTGCCGATAATCGAAAGGAGCAGTGATTTGATTGGATCACAAATTGTATCGGTTGCGTCCGATGCAGAGATGGTTGATCGACACGCATTTTGAAAAGGCGAAGTCGACGATGATGAACATCGCTTCGTGCTTGCGTCTCGATCCGTCGATTGATGTCGAGCGATTGGCGAAGGCGATCAATGACACGCTCGAGTATCACGACATTTTCAAGTGCCGATTGGCGATCGATCTCGAGACCGGCGACATTTGTCAGCGTTTCGACGGAGCGATCTCGCCGACGGTTTTCGAGCGCATGAACGCCGAGCAATTCGAGCTTCGCAAAGAACAATTGCGCGCGCCTTACAGTCTGATCGGCACTCCGCTCTATCGCATTCATATTCTCGAAGTCGACGATCAAAATTATCTGTACTTGGATTTTTATCACGCGATGATGGACGGCGTTTCGATTTCATTTTTGTTTATGCATGAATTAAACATGAGATATAAGGAGATGAGAACATTTCAAACTCCCGCACCGAGTTATGCCGAGAAGATCATTGCCGAGCAAAACATTTCGGATGCCGAGCTCGAGACAAGCAGAAATTACTGGCGTCGAATGGTCGAAGGCTTCGATGAAGACAAACATCTTCCGCCCGCCGACATTCATTCGCGCGAGGCGTGGGCGCAAAACACAATCGATATCGACATGCAAAACGTCACGACCGATTATTTCAAGTCCGCCGTCATTAAGGAAAATACGTTTTTCATTGCGGCGACGATGCTCTCGATTGCGAAACTCACCGGCTCCGACGATGCGATAATAAGTTGGGTGCACAACGGCAGGCTCAATCGGCGCGAGATGAAATTGTTCGGCTTGATGATCGAGCAGTTGCCGATTAAATCCGAATTCGGTCGAGACGAAACCGTGTCGGAATATCTTGCCGCGCTTGACGCCGAACTTGCAACCGGTTTGAATCACCTGCCCGGGCTCGACGTGATTTACTCCGAAGGGCTCGAAGATTATTGCGTGAGTTTCATCATGCAAGGCAAAATCCATAAAACGACTTACATTATCGACGATAAACCTGTCGAAGTCGTCGATGTGCCGCAAAACGATTATTCGGCGGTCGAAAACGCAATCGATGTCGAGATGAATGTCAACGACGACGGCTCTTACACACTGGTTTTGGATTACGACGCGAGCCGATATTCCGAACGCGCGATGAAGAATTTCGCGGCGACATTCGACGAGATCATTCTCGCACTCAAAGACGGCGGGCGCATGCTCTCGACGATTTTGCACGGGGAGGGCTCGCAATCATGATCGATTTTCAAGACTTCGGCATTGAAGATGTCGATCGGCATTTGGAGTATTTCCGTCGTTGCAGGCAAATGCCGTCGAACGGCTCACCGACAATTGTGTCGGGCTACAAAGATATATTGAGCATTCAGCGCGGTTATGCGGCTGAGCTTTGCTGGCATAAAATGATCATCGACGGCGAGGAATATTGGAGTGCGCCGATGGGCGATTGGGATGCGATTGATTGGCGGGACGTTTTCAAGAAACATGTACCGGCGGGGACGGCTTTTAATTTCATTCCGGAATATCGCGTCAACATTTGGCTGCGCGAGCTCGGCAATGCGATTGAAGTTGAGGAGTATCGCGACAACTGGGATTACATTTTGAGCACCGAACGCATGTCGAAATTGGAAGGCGGCAAGCTGAAGAAATTGCGTATCGCTCGAAACGGCTTCGAGAAGAATTACGATTATCGCGTCGAGGAGATCTCGCCCGAGATTTTTGACGAGCTTCGGCAATTTCAAGCGGGCGCGGAGGAAAATCTTCAGGCGCGCGTCGAGCACGTTGTCGAGGCGAATGAAGATAACTCGATCTTTCATTACGCGCTGGCGCATTGGAATGAGCTGAAAAATCTGTTCGGCTTTGCGGTGCGTGTCGACGGTCGGATCGCCGCTTATTCCGTTGACGAGCAGATAACCGACACGTATTCAATCGGGCTGTTTGCAAAGACGGATTACGGCATCAGAGGCTTGAATCAATTTGCGTATTGGTACGACGCGGAAATGCAATTGAAACGCGGCATTCTGACTGCCAACATCATGGATGATGCGGGCGAGGAGAATTTGCGTTTCTTCAAAGAACATCTGCAACCGATTGCCATGTTGAAAAAGTACATGGTGACGTATGCGCCGCCGGAGGATTAATTTTCGATGCGAAGCGATTTTTCGTCAACTGTAATCGAAATTCTGAAATACGGCGGCTCGACCTTCGCCGCGTTGCTTGCCGGTTGCGTTTACACGATGACAGATGCGTTTTTCATCGGCAATTGGATCGGCACGGACGGTTTGGAAGCCATGGCGTTGATTTTTCCCGTCACGGTCATTTTTGCTTCGCTCGGAGTGCTGTTCGAGACGGGAGCGAGCGCGGTCGTCTCGCAAGAAATCGGCGCGGGCAAAACGACGCTTGCCGAGAAAATCATGCGCACCAATTACGTTTGCGCGCTCCTTATCGGAATAATTTTCGTGATTGCGGGCAATTTCTTCATTGAACCGATGCTCGCTCTGCTTGCAAACGATCCCGAGGAATATAGCATCGTCGAAACGGCGGTCGACTTTCTGAAAATCACATTATGCAGCGTGCCGTTCCTGCTGACAATCTACCTGACGTCGACATTCATGCGTTGCACGGAACGCCCGACGCATGTCTTTTACTTTACCGGCTCGACGGCATTTCTGAACGTCATTTTGGATGCGCTGTTCATCATCGTATTCGATTGGGGAATGCAGGGCGCGGCAACGGCGACGTTCATCTCGCAAGCGTCGGGCGCGCTGATCTCGATTTGGTATTTCAAATACTCGAAACAGAAATTGACGACGCCGTTCGGATTGAGCGGGCTCGAATACATTGCGACGGAGTTTAAAATCGGTGCGGGCTTTGCGATCGCCACTTTAATGTCGTTCGTCATCGAATATCTTTTGAATGCCGTACTTCTCGAGTATGACGCGGCAAAATTGCTGGCGGCGGCGGCACTTTCAAACGTAATTTTGACATTTGTTTATCTGCCGCTGAACGGATTGGATACGGGCATTCAACCGTTGGTCAGTAAATTATTCGCCGCCAATCAAAAACAACATTGTCTTCGCGTGATGCGCTTCGGATTTTGCCTGACGATAATTTTGACATTCATAATATATTTGCCGCTGATGATATTTACCGAAGAGATTGCGAGAGTATTCGTCGACGAGGGCGAAGCCGTGACGTCGGAGATGATAACATTTTTGCGACTGTCATTTGTGATGCAGCCGTTCGTCGGTCTTTATACTTGGTTGAGCGGAATCATGGCGGCGTTGGAGGACGAGTGGCGCAACGTGGCAATAAGTTTATTGCCGTTCGTCGTTCAGATGCCGCTGATTGTGTTTTTGCCGAAAATGTTGTCGCCGGAGTGGGTGGCACTGAGTTATGCCGCTCAAGATTTCGCGGAGGCGGCGATTGCCTTTCTTCTGATCCGATCGTTTTTGAAGTCGAACGGCATCTCATTCAAACAAATTTTCGGAGCATGAAAACGTAAATTCGAGCAAAAAAAAATGGTGCGATTGGCGCGATTCGAACGCGCGACCTGCTGCTTAGGAGGCAGACGCTCTATCCTGCTGAGCTACAACCGCATGGGCTGATAAAATTATACATTAATCGACAAATACTGTCAAAGCGAAAAATTTTTGTCGCCGAGCATCGATGGCATGTTACAATTATCGGCGGAGGTGAGTGCTTTGAATTGGAAATCGGTACTCGCAATTCTCGTTTGCAACATCTTCTTCATGTCGTCGAGCTACACGATGATCATCCCGTTCCTGCCGATGTATTTGACTTCCGAACTCGGCGTATCGAATGATGATGTCAACATGTGGTCGGGCGTCGTGTTTTCGGCGACTTTCGTCGTGGCGGGGATCATGGCTCCGATCTGGGGCAAACTCGCCGATACGAAAGGCAAACGTTTGATGGCAATCCGCTCGGCACTTCTGATTTCGATCAGTTACTTCCTCGGCGGCATTGTCGAAACGCCGTTTCAGTTGATGTTGATGCGCGCGTTCATGGGATTTGCCGCCGGACTGTGGCCGATGGATTTGGCAATCATGTCGCTCGTCGCGCCGCCGAACAAACTCGGTTTTTGTCTCGGCGTAATGAACGGCACTTTGACGGCGGGCGGAGTGATCGGACCTCTGCTCGGCGGTCTGCTCGCAACCAATTTCGGCATGCGCGTATCGTTTTTCATCGGAGCCGCCGCATTGTTCATCAACTGTTTGATGTTCGTGTTTTTGATCAAAGAACCGCGCGGAGAAAATCAAAAGCCCGACGCTTCTCAACCGTCCGAAAAGCTCGAGCTTTGGAAAATTCCCGACGTCCGCAACATGATGATCTTCGGAACGCTGACGCAAATGTTCATTCTGATCCTGCAACCGATCTTGACGACTTACATTGCGAGACTCGCGGGGCAGATCGGCGCGTTGATCCTCGTCGCCGGAGTCGTGTTTTCGCTCGGCGGAATTGCAGGCGCGATCGCCGCTCCGCTCTGGGGCAAGTTCGGTCAAAAGCGCGGCTTTTACCTCGCAATGACGCTCGGAATGCTCGGCGCGGGCATCTGCACGATCATTCAAGGCTTCGCTGTCGAGATCATGTTTTTCGCCACTATGCAATTCGCGGGCGGGCTGTTTTTTAGCGCGATACATCCGTCAATCCACGCCACGCTCGCAGAAAAAACTCCGCCCGAGTATAAAGGTCGCATCTTCGGCTTGCTGTTTGCATCTCAACAGATCGGTTGCGTTATCGGACCGCTGTTCGGAGGAGCAATCGCCTCGTTCTTCGGCATGAAATACGTCTTTTTCGCGGCAGGAACGATCTTAATCGCCATGAGTGCCGCCGTCCGACGCAAATATCTCACTGCCGCTCGATAGTTTTGTGCTCGACGGTTTCGCGCTCGATCGCTTTCGGCATGTCCGAAGACGGATCGATCCGATTGCGCGCGGGCAAGTAACTCATCACCTTTCGACGCAAACCCGTCTTGTCGATTGCCGTCGTCATGCAATCTTCCGCCAAAAATCTCGCCGTGCCCCAATTCGACGCCTCGCCGTTGTAAGAGCGCGTCTCTTTTTTTGTGGTGATCTCCTTCGTCTTGGCATCGTAGATGATCAATTCAACCGACGCATTGCTGATCATGTGCTCTTCGCTCGTCATCGACAGTCCCGTGCTCGGAAATATCGTTTCGCTGAATCGACGCAACACCGGACACACGATCAAATCTGCGTCCAATTTTTTCGCCAGAGGCTCCATCGCGTCTTGAAATTTCGCCTTTTTTCTGCCCTTCTTGCTGACTTTATCCCACATGTCCTGCATTGCCGATTTCGACTCGTCAACCGGAATGTAGTCGATTGCCTTCAGCGTCTTATTGAGCGGCAGATGCACCGCGCGGCTGATTTTTAATTCCAAGCCGATGCGAATTTCTTTGTTGGGAATTTCCGACAGAAAAATGATCGGCAGGCGCGCCAACCGCACCGGCTTTTTTTCTTCCGCCGCCGACGCCGTCAATGTCATCATCAACATCAACATCAACAGACCGGTCAAAAATTTTTTCAATGAACTCAACCCCTTTCGATCAATGCCCGGGTTTTTTGAAACGCCCGCCGACGACTTCGCTGACGGCGTAAATTGTAATGAATGCATTCTCGTCAATTTCATGCACGATGCTCTTCAATTTGTCGACTTCGAGCCGAGTGACGACCGATTGAAGAATGCGCTTCTCCTGATGAGTGTAACCGCCCTCGCCGTAGATGATCGTAACGCCGCGCCCCATTCTGTAATTCAATGCCGTCGTCAATTCGTCCGGGTGATTGGTGACGATCATGACCGCATACGACTCGTCGAGCCCCTTGATCACGATGTCGATCATCTTCGCAATGACGAAATACGCGAACAGCGAATACATTGCCTTATCCCAGCCGAAGAGGAGCCCCGCGCCGGAGAGTATGAATAAATTGATGAACATGACGATCTCGCCGACAGAAAAGACCGTGCGCTTATCGGCAATGATGGCGACGATCTCCGTGCCGTCGAGCGAACCGCCCGCGCGCATGATCAAACCGACTCCGATGCCGTCGATGATGCCGCCGAAAATTGCCGCGAGGAACGGATCGTTCGTGACTTTTTCAAACGGCTCGAAAACTTCCGACCAGCCCGAGAGAAAACAAATCGCCACGACAGTCGAAATCGCAAAACTCTTGCCGATTTGTTTGTAGCCGAGATACAGGAACGGAATGTTGAGCGCAATCAAAAAGACGCCGAGCGGCAAACCGGTGACGTAACTCGCCATGATCGAAAGACCGACGACGCCGCCGTCGATGACGTTGTTCGGGATCAAAAACAATTCCAAGCCGACCGCCGCAATCAATGTACCGATGCACAACTGAAATGCTTTTTTCAAATACGAAACGAGATTGTTTTGCATGGATTCTCTCCTTGAATGTTTGATGATGTGATTATAATTCATCGAGCGGCGGCGCGCAATGGGCTTGATAAAATTCGTCGACGATGATACAATCAATCGTAATTTCGGAATGCGAGGTGCAACGTTGTACGGATTATATTTGATAGCGGCGTTGGTGATAAGCGGCGGCGCGATTGCCTTCATCGGCGATCGACTCGGTACGAAGATCGGTAAGAAACGTCTCTCGCTGTTCGGTTTGCGCCCTCGACATACATCGACAATCATAACAATCGTAACGGGCATTTTGATCACCGGTATGACGATCGGATTGTTGAGTTTGGCGTCGAAAGAAGTTCGGACGGCGTTATTCGGACTCGACGAACTGAACGCGAGTCTCGACGCCGCGCGGCAAGAATTGAATTTTACTTCGCAGGAGCTCGCCTCGGCGAAAATTGAATACGACAAGGCGAACGATGCGCTCGAGCAATCGCGCAGAGATGTCAAACAACTGCAAGATGAGCAGACCGAGCTTCTCGAAGAGTCCGAGCGATTGAAAGAGGGCAATCGCGAACTCGAATTGACGAACGCGAAATTGATCGACGACAATGACAATCTGATATCGGATAATGAAAAACTCGCAGCGGCGAATGACATGCTTGCACTCGACAATCAAAATCTCGCGTCGGATAACGAGTCGCTGACTTCCGAAAATGCAAAGCTGAATGCGGACAACGAGTCGCTCGCGGACGACAAAAAGAAATTGGAAGAGCATACGGAGCGGCTTCGGAACGGTTTGACGGCGATACGCGAGGGCGATATCATCTTCCGCGCGGGCGAAGTGTTGGCAAGCGGCGTGATTATCGGCAACAGAGACGAGGAGTCGATCACGCGAGATATTGATATGCTTGCGGAGCAGGCGTCGATAAATGTTTCGGAGCGTTCGGGGCAAGAGGAATCGCTTTGGATATATCAGCCGGAACTTCGCGAGGCGATCAACCGGATTGCGACCGGCAAGTCGGATGTGGTGTTGCGAATTACGGCGGCAGGGAATTTAATGCGCGGCGAACCGGTGCGTTCGAGTCTCGAACTGTATGCGAATGAAACCATATACGCCAAAGATGAGTTCATAGCGTCGCGCGCGTACGAGATCAACGAGTCGGGCGTGGCGGAAGAAGTTGTGCGCGACTTTTTGCGAGAAGTGAACCGCGCGGCGGTAGCGAAGGGCGTTTTGCCGGATCCGATTCGCGGAACCGTCGGCGTAATGGAAGGCTCGCAATTTTATCAAGTTGTCGATGCGATTTCGGAGCTGAAGGGACCGATCAATTTGACGGCATACGCTCGCGAAGACACCTCGACGCTCGGACCTTTGCGCGTCATTGTCAAACTCGAACATCCGAAAGGCAATTGATAATGCGTAATGCGCAATGCGTAATGCGTAATGCATAATGAACAATCGAACTCTCAATTACGCATTACGAATTACGA
>CALGGX010000177.1 GCA_937916025.1 uncultured Selenomonadales bacterium | reverse complement strand
CATCAAGTATCTTCGAATGAATTTCTTAGCTCGAGGATCTCTTTTCAAAAATTCATCGAGCTCTTCAGCTTTAATGATCAATTTTCCACCATCAGTTGCTTTATTTCCCCAGATCATTTTTGGACGATCATCTATTGCATCTTTTCTCGATTCGATACAGACATTCGCCGCATCTCGAAGATATCCATTGATCCTCGAAACTTCAACTCCATCGATAAATTTTTTCGATCGATCGAATCGCGCAAATCCAACTATCACACAGAAAACCTGCGCCATGAATTTTCGAAGATGAGTTTCATTCTCCCATTTGAAACTTGACCATGCAAAATTGATTTTGATTTCATCCTCGAAAAGCGGTTTCCACAGCGTTCCAACTGAATCGCCTTGACAGATTGAATCGGTTGAGACGAATGCAGATTCAATTTTTGTCCCGCGAATATAATCCGATGCTTTTTTGAACCAGCATGCGACGTAATCGAGATTTCCGAGATTTTTCCATCCATTGAAAACTTTTTGAACATCGGATTTCTGCGATTCTCCCATAACTCGCGCACCGGAATATGGAGGATTTCCCATAACGAAGTTGACTCGATCCCGCGAAATCACTGAATCCCAATCAGTTGTCAGAGAATTTGCCTCAGTGATATTCGCATTTCTCTTCAATGGAAGAAAATTTTCATTGCCATTCATCTGATGTTCGGAAATCCATAGCGCAAGTTTTGAGATTTGAACGGCAAAATCATTGATTTCGATTCCATAAAAATTCTCGATTGAAACTTGAATCGATCCACCGATTTTTTCAATAACTCGATTCTCAAGTTTTCGAAGTGAAATGAATGTTTCAGTCAAAAAATTTCCAGAGCCACATGCAGGATCGAAGAAAATCAATGAGCCAATCTTGTCATGTAATTTCTCGAGATCTTCGTCAGATTTACATTGATCAAATTCCGCGTTGAGATTATCAAGAAACAGCGAATCGATCACTTTATGAATATTCGCGACGCTTGTGAAATGAACTCCACCTTCACGACGATTTTCTGGATTCATGATCGACTCGAAAATTGATCCAAAGATTGTCGGCGAGATCTTTGATCAGATATTTTTCTCAGCCGCATCAATCAATTTGTCGAGCATTTTTCGCAAATCGAAAGTTCCATCGAGTTTATCGAGAATCACCAAATCTTCGCCATCGAAAAGATCGCCGTCAACATACTTGAATTTTTTGAATCGCGGATCAGCCATTCGCGGCAATTTTTCAGTGGCAAGTCTCAAAAATAAATCCGATAGATCCGATTTGAATTCTGCCAGCGAATTTTTTTCTCGAGAATCTTTGAGATATTTGAGAAAAACTTTGTGCTCAAAAACATCAGCGTCCTCGGCATACATGCAAAACACGCATCGAATACAGAGTTTATTCAGCGAATCGATTTCAGCGGGCGACATTTCAGAAAATGAATCGAGAAAGAGATCGCGAAATTCTTGAACTAGAGATCCAGCCGATGCAGATATAAATTCCGCAGTGTAGATATCAGATTGAGTTTCATCGACAAGAAAATCGAGCTCATGGAATCGATCGGGAAGTTCTTCGAGCAGAATTTTTTTGACATGTTTTTCCGGACGATCTGCCTCGAGATTGTAAATCCAAAATTCATCGAAATTGCAAGTGATAATCCATCGAGCTTTCTCGGAAGTTTTTCTATGATCGTCATATCTCTTCGCCTGCCCGAATGGATTTAACATCGATCCATCAGATTGTTTTTCGATCTTATCGAGTTTTTTGCCGCGAGATTTTTGCTCGATCAGAACGCGCGTCGAATCGATCCAAGCGTCGATCCAACATTTGTTGCCGTCAACATCGATCGGAGCCTCGAACTGCATGAATTGCGACGGCGTTTCAATGCCGAGCGCGCCGAGCAGATCGCTCCAAAACATTTGCGTATCGGATTTTTCCTTACCGCGATCTTTCCAATCGTCGACGAATTTTTTGATCGAGTTGCGCTCAGCCATGATTGATCGTCTCCAAAATGTTTCTTCCGCCGTCGTCGAGCAATTGATGCGCGAGTTTCGCTCCGAGCTCCGACGCCCGATCGAGCGAGCCGACAATCGCGCCGCACACGAGCTCCCGCCCGTCGAGCGACGCAATCACGCCTTCGATCTGCAATTCTTCTCCAACAATCGACGCGAAAACTCCGACCGGCACCTGGCAACCGCCCTCGACCACTCGCAAAAACGATCTCTCTGCCGAAACCGCCGCGCGACTGATCGGAGCGTCGAGCGCACGCACGAAGTTCTCGACGCGCCCGCCTTCAGCGATCTCGATTGCCAACGCGCCCTGCCCGACCGCCGGAATCATCTCCGAAATCGGCAGGATTTTTTTGATCCGATCGCCATGCCCGAGGCGTTTCAGTCCGATCGCCGCCAGAATGATCGCGTCGAATTTGCCCTCGTCCAGCCGCCGCAATCGAGTGTCGACATTGCCGCGCAAGTCTTTGACATTCAGATCGGATCGGATCGACAGCAATTGCGCGCGTCGACGCAGGCTCGACGTTCCCACAATCGCTCCGCGCGGAAGTTCGGCGATAGAGTTGAACTTATTGCTGATGAATGCATCGAACGGCTCGGCGCGCTCGGTGATCGCCGCCAATGTCAAGCCGAGCGGCAACTCTGTCGGTACGTCTTTCAGACTGTGGACGGCGAGATCGATCGAACCGTCAAGCAAGCGCATCTCGAGCTCCTTCGTGAAAAGTCCCTTGCCGCCGATTTTCGACAGAGGCGAGTCGAGAATCTTATCGCCCTTCGTCGAGACGCGTATCAATTCGACTTCGAGCGTCGGGAATTTCTTCGACAGTTCGGTGGCAATGAAATTCGCCTGCCACAGCGCGAGCGCACTCCCGCGCGTTCCGATCTTAATTCTGTCCAAAATGTTGCGCCCTCCCCTCGTCCGGAGTGAACAACGCTTTGACGGCATCGGCATAAAACTGTTCCTTGGGCGTGCCGACGGACGAATTCAAATTCATCATCGGAAGGCGGAGCAGTTTTCGGACGATCATTTTCGTCATGTTGTCGATGACGCGTTGCTCTTCAATCGACAGCCCCGGCAGTTTCGATGCCGCGCGCCGAACTTCCCGCCGCCGCATTTCTTCCGCGCGGTCGGATAAATCCGCCATCAACGGCTGAAACGGGATGTATTTGAAACGCTCGACAAGCTCGGCAGTTTCGTCGTCGATGATTTTTCGCGCGAGCGCGGCTTCCTCTCGACGTTGTTTGAAATGCTCGTCGACAACGGCTTCGAGATCATCTATGTTGTAGAGCGTGACGCCGTCAATTTCGCCGACTTCCGGCTCGACGTCTCGCGGCACGGCTATGTCGATGATGAAAATTCCGCGCCCTCCGCGCCGTTGCATCAACTGCAGCGTCCGATGCGATTTAATGACGTAATGCGGCGCGCCCGTCGAAGTGACAATGACATCAACGTCGACGGAGCAGTTTAAGGCATCCTCCCATGCAACGGCTTCGCCGCCGATTTTTTTTGCAAGTTCTTCCGCGCGCTCGAGATGATGATTGGCAACGAAAATTTTCGCGACGCCATGCGAGAGAAGATGTTGCGCGGTGAGTTCGGCCATTTTGCCCGCGCCGAAGATCAACGCGCTCCGATTTTGAAGTCCGCCGAGTTGTTTGGCAGCGAGCTCGACGGCGGCATATGACACGGATACGGAGTTGTAAGCAATCTTCGTCTCGGTTCGGACGCGTTTGCCGACGGCGATCGCATGATTGAAAAGGGTGTTGAGAACGGTGCCGGTCGCGCCGATTTTTTTTGCGATTGCGTAAGCGTCTTTGACTTGCGAGAGGATTTGCCCTTCGCCGAGCACGAGCGAGTCGAGGCTCGAAGCAACATTAAACAAATGCCTGATGCAGTCGACGCCGTAAAAAGTGTAGAGAAAATCGTCGACGCCGGTGAAGAGTTGTTGTTTCAACTGCTCGACGCAAAAACATTTTCTGCCGGGACAACCGAGTTTGAGGAGCGCATCGGGGCGATTGAAAACATTGTCGACATCGACGAGCGCATAGAGTTCCGTTCGATTGCATGTCGAAAGCAAAACGGCTTCGCCTACCGCGCATTCGAGTATATGATGTTTGACGGCGTCTTTCGACAGAGAGAATTTTTCGCGTATATCAATCGGTGCGGTCTTGTGGTTGAGTCCGATACATATCAAGTGCATTGCGAATGCTCACCTCTAAATCCTCCGGCGCGGCGGTCGGAGAAAAAATTTTGTCGTTCAAAAATTTGCGCCAAAAATCGACGCGGGCGTTCGGCTCGTCAATGACATTTTTGACTTCATCGCGGAGCTTTGAGACGATCTCGATTCGATCGCCGAAATTCGGATCGAAAATATTTTCAAGCCGTTGACGAACGAGTTTCGAGATTGCGGGCGAGTTTCCGGCGGTTGAAATTGCAATCAAGAGCTTGCCTCGGCGGAGCGTCGACGGATTTTCAAAACGAAGTCCGCCTTCAAACCCGCCGCTTGCAATGTTTACGAGCATGTTTTTTTCGACGGCTTCTTCGGCGGCGAGTCGATTGACATTCGGATCGTCCGCAGCGGCAATGAAAAGCACTCCGCGCGGAAGCATGCCGCGCTCGTATTTTTGATCGAGCCAACGCAATTTTTTTTGATCGAGCAACGACTTCAGTTCATAGCAAAGCGTCGGCGATATGATCGTGACTCTCGCTCCGGCGTCGAGCAGCCCGAGCACTTTTCGATGCGCCACCGAGCCGCCGCCGAGCACGATGCATTCCCGTTCCGAAATTTCGAGATTGATCGGATACATCAGAAATTCCTTCGCCTCCCGTTAAAGTGAATTGCCTTCATTATTAATGATATTATAACGTCAAACCTTCGGCAGTGCAAAATAATTTTCGCGCGGCAGGGAATTTTCGCGACGGCGTTGAATAAAACTCGCAATTGAAATTGAAACGCGGACGCGCGAGCAAAGAAGGGATTATTGTGGCAGTAAAAAGGGAACGTCCGATGATGTTGATAGCGGACGATGAAGAAGGACGAACTCGACTCAAAACATTTTTCGCGGAAGAATATCGATTGATCGAAACGAGCGGCGGTGACGAGTTCTTTCGATTGATGACGGAAAACAAGCTCGCGATCGCGCTGATCGATTTGAATGTTCCGCGCGGACGGGAATTCATGTTGCGCTTGAAGTCGGATGATCATTTTGCGGAAATACCGGTGAGATCGGAAGAGCGTCGTGTAGGGAAAGAGTGTAGATCTCGGT
>CALGGX010000176.1 GCA_937916025.1 uncultured Selenomonadales bacterium | reverse complement strand
GAGGGTTTTTGTTTGAGCGCGTGGGAGACGCTGTCGCCGTTCGTGCTCGCATTGTCTCACGGCGCGGAGAATTTTTACGACGGTTGGATGAAAAATCCGAAGTCGGCAATGCTTTCATGCAACGACGGCTTTCGCCCCGTGAGTTTTTTGCTCGAAACGCTCGATGAAGACGCAAATGTTTGACGCGCGTCGGATTTTTGGCATCAAAAAACGCCGCCCGCATCGGCGACGTTCTTTTTTTTCGATCGATCAAAGAGTGCGTTGCACTTTATCCGAGCGCAAGCAGTGAGTGCAAACGTTGATGCGTTTGACTTTGCCGTCAATAATCGCGCGAACACGCTGAATGTTCGGCTTCCAAGTCTTTTTCGTGCGGATATGCGAATGGCTCACCTTCATACCCGACATCGTGCCCTTATGGCAAATCTCACAGTATGCCGACATTTATATTTCACTCCTTTCGAGCAGGCGTCATTCAAAACGCAAGCAGTCTATCACAAAAAAATTCGCGTGTCAATCGTCAACGAGAGTGATCGTGTCGACGCGCGCCCGATCCGCTTCCCGCTCCGTCAAAATGTTTGCGTTAACCATCGCTTTGATCACCGTCAATTGCCGCTTCTTCGCCAGCATGTAATCGACGTACGGAGAATATGCCGAAGGAGCTTGCGGCAAGCCGGCCAACATTGCCGATTCCGCCAGCGTCAACTCGGACGGTTCTTTGCCGAAATATCCCTCTGCCGCTTCCCACACGCCGTAAAAATTCGAGCCGAAGTAGATCGTGTTGAGATACATCTCCAAAATCTCGTCCTTGCTGAAATGTCTCTCAAGGTTGATTGCAAGCATGATTTCTTCGAGCTTGCGAGTGAATGACTGTTCCTGCGTCAAAAACAAATTCTTTGCGAGTTGTTGCGTGATCGTCGAGCCGCCCTCTTCAATCTGCCCCGCCTCGACATTGACGATGGTCGCGCGCGCGATTCCGCTCGGATCAAGCCCTTTATGCGAGTAAAAGCGCGAGTCCTCTACCGCTATGATCGCTTGACGCAATGAGAGCGGAATTTCATCGAGCGGAACGTAATGCTCATTTTTTTTGAGCTTCTCGGCAACCGCTTCTTCAATTCTTTTCAATCGAGCGATCTTCTGCTTCAGACTCGTCCGCGCAATTTGCGATTCCGAAGTCGACTCTTTAATTCGCTCGTCGACATTCTTATCGTCGACATTTTTATCGTCCACATTCTTATCATCAACATTCCGTTCGTCCGAATTCCGCTCGTCGACATTTCGATCATCACGATGCTTCGGCTCGTCGGATTTTGTTTTGTCGGATTGCTTCTCTCCGGTCTTCGGCTCCTCGACGGGCGTCAATGCAAGTTCCATTTTCTGCCGCTCCGATTCGCTCGCCATGATGTATTTTATAATTTCAATCGGACGCTCGGTTTTCATTGCGATCGTTGCAAAGAAAGACGCGAAAAAAACTCCCGCCATCATCGTCAACAGAATGAACGCCCGAATTATTATTCTGAATGTCCGCTTCGATTTCGTCTGCTCCATCAATCCACGCTCCTTTCAGCTAAATTATATCAAGCGCGGCAGGATTAGCAAGCCGGTTTGACGAAAAAACATCCGTTAAAAATTTGATTGGAGTTGATATTTTTATGAGAGAGATCAAAATCGGATTGCTCGGTTGCGGAACGGTCGGCGGCAGTGTCATCAAGAGTTTGCAGATGAACAGCGAAATCATCGAGCAACGCATCGGCACGAAATTGACACTCGAAAAAGTTCTCATCCGCGAAGTCGATTTGACGCGTCCGGTCATCAAAGGGCTCAACACGACGTTTGAGTTTGACGACATCATCAACGATCCGTCGATCGATATCGTCGTCGAATTGATCGGCGGCGTGAAACCTGCCAAAGATTTTCTGCTCCGAGCAATGGACGCCGGCAAGCATGTCGTCACCGCCAACAAGGATGTGATCGCGCAATTCGGCAAGGAAGTTTTCGACGCCGAAGAGCGCAATCACGTCGACTTTTTGTTTGAAGCGGCAGTCGGCGGCGCAATTCCGATCATCATGCCGCTGAAACATTGTTTGACTGCAAACCGCTTATCGGAAGTACTCGGCATCGTCAACGGCACGACCAATTACATGCTCACGAAAATGGCTGAAGGCGGCGCGGATTACGATGCGGTTTTGAAAGAAGCGCAATCGCTCGGCTACGCGGA
>CALGGX010000175.1 GCA_937916025.1 uncultured Selenomonadales bacterium | reverse complement strand
GCAAAAGATTCCATTTAACCGTCCGGCGCGAGTGCCTGCCGCCATAAATTCAAAATGTCTTCTCCGTAATAGACAATCGGCGCGGTCGCCCAACTTTCGTCGAGCTCGAGCCACTTCTTATACTTCAGCAATTTCCGAATATGCGCGCGAACGCCGAGTTGCGGAGTGGCAAACGACTCGCCGCGAATGTTGTTGCCGTTGACGCCGAGCCCGCAAAAATTGTTTTGTTCCGGAACGACGATGCCGCCGTATGCGAAAAATCCCGTCTCTTTCAACGCCTGACACAACGCCAAATCCGCGCGGATGCCTTCGCGAGTGGCTTCGGCGTAATAAAATCCGACGATGTCTTCAATCGAGCAGTTGAGCTTCGGCTTGGGATTGCGCCGATTGATCAGACTGATCATTTGAGTTTGCGTCGCCAGTGCCTTGCCTCGGATCGTTACATTTTCATTCGACTGCTCGATCGACGCAAGTGCCGTGTCGAATGGCGGCGCATTTTTCAGCTCCAACGTTCGCGTATACCAATTGCTCCAATCGGTCGAGCGACTCGATTGCATGTATTGATGAAAGGCGCGGATCATTTCGGCGCGCTCGCGATGGCGTTGCGCATACCAATCGTCGCCGTTCTTCTCGGCAAACAAATTCATGCCGCCGATCTCGAATTGCCGAAGACGGCTCCGTGTCGCGAAAACGACTGCATCACGTTCGGCGCGTTCAATAACTTCTCGAAAGTGACGGACGAGCAATTGCGATTGTGGTCGCGCATCATGCTCGAGATTCCAACCGCGCGATTGTTGATCAAAAGCACGGTATTCAACAGTGAAGCCGGTCGGAATTACGCGATCGATCGGCTCCGCGCGGCGAATATCGATCTCGATCGCGATCGGGTGCGGCTCGAGCGCGGCGATCAATATGCCGATTACATGAAAAAATTCCGCGCGATCGATATTCTGCTCGACACATTCCCTTACGTCGGCGGCGGTACGACTTGCGATGCAATGTTCATGGGCGTGCCGGTTATAACCATGGCAGGCGATCGACACGGCGCGCGCTTCGGCTTCAGCTTCCTGTCGAATGTCGGCGCGGAAGAATTATGCGCGTTCGGCGAAGATGAATACGTCGAGAAGGCGGTCGAATTGGCGAACGATTTCGAGCGCGTCGAGAGATATCATCAAACACTCCGCGCGGCAATGAAAAAATCGCCGTTGATGAACGCCGCCGCATACATGTCCGACATCGAAAACGCGTACGTGGAGATCATGCGATGAATGACAAAAATTCCGGCGTCAAAGACTTGACCGAAGGCGAGCCCGCGCGGTTATTGTTTTTCTTCACTCTGCCGCTGCTCGCCGGAAACATCTTTCAACAATTTTACGGCTTTGTCGATACGCTGATCGTCGGACGCTTCCTCGGCGTCAACGCACTCGCCGCCGTCGGCTGTACCGGACCTCTGATGTTTCTGTTCCTCGGCTTCGTCATGGGAATGACGGGCGGCGTGACGATTTACACCGGTCAACGCTTCGGCGCGAAAGATTTTGACGGCATTCGACGTTCGGTTGCCGCGTGCACGGTGTTGTCTCTGACGGTTGCGATCATCATGTCGATCTTCGGCGTGCTCTTCTGCCGAGACCTGCTCGAGTGGATGGATACTCCGCCCGACATCATCGACGGCGCGCATTCGTTCATCGTCATCGTCTATGGAGGAATCAGCGCATTCATTCTGCTCAACCTGCAATCGAATTTGCTCCGCGCGCTCGGCGATTCCAAAATGCCGACAATATTTCAAGCCGCGACTCTGTCATTGAACATCGTGCTCGAACCGATTGCGATCATCGTGCTCGACGGCGGCATTCCGGGCGCGGCATTGGCTACGATCATTTCGATCACGATCGGAAATTTGATCATCTTTACCTACATCAAACGCCGAGTGCCGATCCTGCACACCACGCGCGAAGATTGGCGGCTCGATCGGAAAATTTTATGGGAGCACGCGCGGCTCGGCTTGCCGATGGGCTTGCAGACTTCGATCATTGCAATCGGAGCGGTCGTCCTGCAGGTCGCGCTCAACAATCTCGGTCCGATCGCCGTCGCGTCATTCGCCGCCGCTCATCGCGTCGACGGCATTGCCGTCATGCCCATGATGAGCTTCGGCGTGGCGATCTCGGCTTATACCGCACAGAACTTCGGCGCACAAAAATTCGCGCGCATCGAGGAAGGCGTCAAAAAATGCGTGATGATGTCGTGCTCGTTCAGCGTGATCGCGGCGTTGTTCAACATCTTCTTCGGCGCGGATATCATGCGCCTCTTCGTCGGCGAAGGGCAAGATCAGATCATCGAATACGGGCGGCAATTCCTCGTCATTAACGGCGTCTGCTATTGGATCATGGCGTTGCTGTTCATCTTCCGATTTACATTGCAGGGACTCGGGCGGAGTTTCGTTCCGACAATCGCCGGCATAATGGAATTGATCATGCGCGTGCTCGCGGCGATCTTTCTTGTCGACATGTACGGCTGCATCGGAGCTTGTTTGTCAAATCCGCTCGCGTGGCTCGGCGCATTCTTGCCGCTCACGATTGCATTTTTCATGACGCGCCGCGAATTTCGACGTATGTATAATTATTGATTAATGATTGAAAATCGTCAACCTTTCGAGGACGATGTTTTTGGAAGAAATCAACCTTTCGAGGGCGATGGTTTTGAAAGGCGTAAGATCGGAAGAGCGTCGTGTAGGGAAAGAG
>CALGGX010000174.1 GCA_937916025.1 uncultured Selenomonadales bacterium | reverse complement strand
CCCGAGCGAGTGTTGTGCGTCATCGCGCCGCCGAGCTCTTCAGCCGTAACTTCTTCAGCCGTGACGGCTTTGATAACCGCCGGCCCCGTGATGAACATCTGGCTGGTTTTTTTAACCATGTAGATGAAGTCGGTAATCGCCGGCGAATACACCGCGCCGCCCGCGCAAGGTCCCATGATCACGGAGATTTGCGGAATGACGCCGGACGCGGCGGTATTGCGGAAGAAGATTCCGGCATAACCGCTCAGCGCATCGACCGCCTCTTGAATGCGCGCGCCGCCCGAGTCGTTAATGCCGATGATCGGTGCGCCCATCTTCATTGCGAGATCCATGACCTTCCAAATCTTATGCGCGTGTTTTTCGCCGAGCGAGCCGCCTTCGACGGTAAAATCCTGCGCGTAAGCGTAGACGAGTCTGCCGTCGACCGTGCCGTAACCGATCACGACGCCTTCGCCCGGCAGTTCCTTCTTCTCTTGACCGAAGTTGGTGCAGCGATGTTTGACGAACATGTCGAGCTCGACAAACGTGCCCTCGTCAAAGAACATTTCGATGCGCTCGCGAGCGGTCATTTTGCCCTTCTCGTGCTGTTTGGCGATGCGAGCCGGACCGCCGCCTTGACGAATATGTTCCTTCTTTTTGTGCATGAGTTCAATTTTTTCTTGAACCGTAGCCATCAAATCACCCCTTAAAAGCAATGTGTAATGCGTAATTCGTAATTCGTAATTAATTCCTAATTCCTCATTCCTAATTCCTAATTCCTAATTATTCATTACGCATTACGCATTATGAATTACGCATTGTTTCTCTGGCAGAGTTCGAGCAGAACGCCGTGAGTCGATTTCGGATGCAGGAACGCGATCATTGCTCCGCCTGCGCCTTTGCGCGGCTTCGTATCGATCATGCGGATGCCCTTTTCCTGAAGATCGGCAATCGCCTGCTCGAGGTTGTCGACGCGGAGCGCAATGTGCTGAATGCCGCCGCGACCTTTGTTGTTTTCGATGAATTTCTCGATCGGACTGCCCGCTTCGCTCGCGACGAGCAATTCGATCTCCGCGCCGTTTGCGGTCGGATAGAAGCCGGTCGTCACTTTTTGATCGGCAACGGTTTCTTCACCCGTCGAAGTCAGTCCGAGCGTCTCCCAGAATGCGCCGACTTCTTTCAGATCGGTTGCGGCGATCCCAATGTGATCTACTCCCAAAATTTTGAACATCGCAAAACCCTCCAAAAATCAATTAATAATTCGTAATGCGTAATGCATAATTAAAAACCGAAATCCGAACTCCGAACTCCGAACTCCCAATTACGCATTACGCATTCCTAATTACGCATTGCTCTTCATGTCGCCGGTCTCGAGGAAGCGCGTATGGAACGACAACGCCTCGTGCAGAAGATGCGGCGTATTGTTCTTATGAGTTGCTTCGAGCGCGCGATTATAATAATCAAGCAGGAGCGGACGATAATCCGGATGCGCGCATTTGTTGATGATCTCGAGCGCGCGAGTTCTCGGCTCCAAACCGCGAAGATCCGCAACGCCGTATTCGGAGATTATGATGTCGACATCATGCTCGGTGTGGTCGATATGAGAGCACATCGGAACCACGGACGAGATTTTGCCGCCCTTGGCAGTCGACGGCGTGTAGAAGATCGTCAAATACGCGTTGCGAGCGAAATCGCCGCTGCCGCCGATGCCGTTCATCATCTTCGTGCCCGTGACGTGCGTCGAATTGATGTTGCCGTAAATGTCGACTTCGAGCGCGGTGTTCATAGCGATAACTCCGAGGCGGCGGACGATTTCCGGCGAATTTGAAATTTCTTCGGGGCGGAGCAGAATTTTCTTGCGGTACTTGTCAACGTCCCTGTAAAATCTGTCCATACCGGCGGGCGACGGCGAAAAGGCGGTGCCGCTGGCGATTTTCAGCTTACCGGCGTCAATCAAATCCAGCATTGCGTCCTGAATAACTTCGGTGTAAACAATCAAATCCTGCATGTCAGAATCGACGAAGCCTTCAAGGACGGCGTTGGCGACGTTGCCGACACCGCTCTGGAGCGGCAGCAGATTTTTCGGCATACGACCGGCGGCATAGCATATAGCAAACCGTGGATGGCTAAAATCACAGAGCAGATAGATTGGATTGCTCCAGTCAAAGTGTATAAAGGCGAAAACGAAATGCTCGCCCTCGCCATCTGTGCCAAGGAAATTCTCGACGGGACGGCAAAAATCAAAGAATACGTATAAGCAGTAACGTTTGTTGAATAGTTAGAAACTCAAATCAAGAAGCATCACAACACCTAATTATACAGAGGTTTGCTTCCTTGTCCATTGTTCACAGACAACAATTTCACCACCGAAAATGAAAAAAGTAATTTTTACCATTGCTCTGCTAGCCTTCACTCTCTCTGCCGCAGCGCAGACGACAGGTTACAAGCCCAAGACATTCAATGATTCAGCATCCTACGCCATCGGCAAAGACATGTATCGTGCATGGAACCAGCAGGGTATAGGTATCGATGTGGAGGCTGTGGCAAACGCCTTGCTCAACAGCAAAGCCGGCGAAGAGGCATGGTCCGACTCGCTCATGCAGAACCTCCTCATGCGCTTCCAGCAGGCGGTAGAGGAACGTCAGAGAGCACGCGTACAAGAAAACATCAAGAAGGGTGAGGAGTTTCTTGCTAAGAACAAGCTCAACAAAGGCGTGAAAACCACCGAGAGCGGATTGCAATACAAGCTTGTCTCCTCC
>CALGGX010000173.1 GCA_937916025.1 uncultured Selenomonadales bacterium | reverse complement strand
AAGCTGGATAAAAGGTGCTTCTGCCCTGTCTGTAGAGCCTGTTTTAAATCTGGAATGGAAAAAGAAGGTTTCAGAAAAAGCCGGCGATGTAGTTCTTGGTTTTAAAACTGATTATCTTTTTGAATTTCTTACATCCTCACAAATTGATGGTATGACCGCCGTCGACAACCAAAACCGTGCCGGTCAAAAATCTCGACGCGTCCGAAGCGAGAAGCATGAGTGCGCCGTGCAAATCTTCCGGCTCGCCGACAGAATCGTTCACGCTCCGAGATCGGAAATACATATAGCCTCTGCCGCGACCGCCGTTGTTCACCTCGGTAATGATGTAGCCGGGCGCGAGAGGTAATACCGGCGCAGTTGATCAGAATGTCGATCTTGCCGAACTTTTCAATTGCAGTTTCAACCGCTCGGACGACGTCACTCTCAACAGACACGTCGCATTTGATCGGCAGAACTTCCGTGCCGTAACGTTTGTTGAGAGCACTCGCCAAATGTTGAAGGCGATCTTCGCGTCGAGCACAGAGAACGACTTTATTCCCTTTGCCTGTGGCAGTAGAAGCAAAAAGTGCCGCCGCACTTGCGCCGATGCCGGACGACGCGCCCGTAATCAAGATCGTCTTGCCGCTGATATCAAACAAATTCGTCGGGGCGTCTTTGCGCACGGAATTCAATTGCCGCCTGTAACTCCAGAAATCGCCATGTCCGCTTTCGCGGTCGAGCGCATCGAGAGTTGTCAGATCTGCCGCGCGGAACTCGATCGACGGCACCTGAACATTGCCGAGCATGCGCTTAATCGACGAGCTCTTCGGGATGGGAATGATGCCGCGAGACTTCAGCCATGCCAGCACGAAATGCTCGGGCGAAACTCCATGTGAGGATGCCAATTGTTTTATCTCGTCGGAGCGAAAGATCATACCGCGTTTGAACGGCTGCCACGCCTCGACGACGATGTTGTTTTTCAGACAGAATTCGACTGTCGATTTTTCATGATACCAAGGATGAATTTCAAGCTGATTGATCATCGGCGGAATTTCGGCGTTGTCGATGATGTTCTGCAAATGCGGCGGCAGGAAATTCGACATGCCGATCGCTTTGACTTTTCCCGCGCGATACAACTCTTCCATTGCCTTCCATGTCGACAGGTTCAGCTCTCGCCAGTCGTCCTCATGCCAACGCGGCACCGGCCAATGAATGAGCAGAACGTCGACGTAATCCGTCCGCAATTTTTCGAGAGACTCGGCGAATGACTTCATCGCATTGTCATAGCCCTGCATGTCGTTGGAAATTTTCGTTTCCAAAACAATGTTTTCGCGCGGAACGCCGTTTTTGATTGCGCGTTGCACCGCCCTGCCGATCAATTCTTCCGTATCGTAAATCGGAGCGGTATCGATCAGCGATAATTCATCTGCGCGTTTTGACAGAAATTCGGCGAGTAAATCTTCCGCGTCCGGTGCCGTCAAATTCATCGTCAGCTCGAAAGTGCCGACGCCGAAGTCAGGCAACGCAACGCCGTTTTTCAATTTATACATGAATATTACTCCTCAATCGAATTTTATATCAAACGCAAAAATCTCGTCGCAATGTCACTCTGCACTTTCATGGATCAATTTATCGCCGACATCAATCTCTTTTCCGAACTGAACTTCGATGATCTTCAGATCGGTATCGGCAATGACAATGTGCTTGCTCCCGATCGGAAGTTCGATCACATCACCGGCTTTGATCGATCGAACATCGCCGTCAACGACAATCAAACCGCGCCCTTCGATCACATTCCAAACTTCCCGACGCCGTTTATGACTGTGATATCTCATTCGACTGCCGACATTGAGCGTCACTTTGATCGTCAAACTGTCTTTTTCGACGTCGAGCACTTTGTATGTGCCGTACGATTTTTCGGCGAACATGACTTGCTGATGAATGTCTTCGACAAACGGCTTGATGAAGCTCGAATGCTTTCGATCGGAAATTAAAATGCCTTCCGGACTCGCCGCCGCTATGATATCTTCCAATCCCATGCAAATGATCGGAACGTCGAGCTCGTTAATGACATGGATATTTCGACAGGCATCATCCGCGCGGACGTCGCCGATGAAATTCGTCTCCATCACTTCCGTCAGAGTGTTCCAAGTGCCGAGGTCTTTCCATTCGCCGACGTAGCGTACGACTTTGATGTTCGGCTCCTTTTCGACAACGGCATAATCGAAACTGATATTCTGAAGTCGCGCGTAATTCTCGAGCAGTTCTTCATGCGTTCGGAAGCCGAGCAGTTGCTCCGCCTTGTCGAGTACGTATCGCAATTTGAAGGCGAAAACTCCGGCATTCCAAAGCGCGCCCTGTTCGATGTATTTTTGAGCGGTCGGAGTATCCGGCTTCTCTTTGAATTCGAGCACACGACTGATCCGGTCGCCGGATTCGGGAATGATGTAGCCGTACTTCTCGCTCGGATATGTCGGCTCGACGCCCATCAAAACCAACGCCGCCGCGTCGCTTGCAACCAACTCCGACAACTCGTCGAATTTCTGAAAATACCCGTCGTCGACGAAAGGATCGACCGGGCAGACGACAATCGGCTCATTGAGATCGACCGATTTCACGTCTCGAAGATATGAGACGGCGAGCGCGATTGAAGGAAATGTGTTTCGACGGCAGGGCTCGGCAGAAATTTCCGCGCGATCGCCGAGATATTTTCGCAAAACCGTTTCCTGCGAAAGAGACGCGGCAACGATCAATGAAACTTCTTCATGCGTGCGCTCGAGCTGTTTCATGACGCGCTGAAGCATCGACTCGTAACCGTTCGGCGTCTTGAAGATCTTTATGAATTGTTTCGATCGGAGATCGTTTGAAATCGGCCACAGCCTTTTGCCCGAGCCGCCCGACAATAAGATCAATTGCAATCGTTTCACTCCCTGTATTTGTTTAAAAAATCATCGTAAGAGAGGCGAATGCCATCTGCAAGTTCGGTTTTATATTTCCAACCGAGCTTTGCGGTTTTCGACACGTCGAGCAATTTCCGAGGCGTGCCGTTCGGTTTTGACGTATCCCATTCGATCCGCCCGTCATAACCGATGATGCGCGCGACTGTTTCCGCCAATTCTTTGATTGAAATTTCGACGCCGGTACCGGCATTGACCGTTTCATTGCCGCTGTAATTATTCATCAGAAAAACGCAAAGCTCGGCGAGATCTTCGACGTAGAGGAATTCGCGAAGCGCACTGCCGTCACCCCAACACGTCACGAACGGCTTGCGCTCGACTTTTGCCTCGTGGAAGCGGCGGATCATTGCCGGCAACACATGCGAGCGCGTCGGATGGTAATTGTCGTTCGGACCGTAGAGATTTGTCGGCATCACGGAAATGTAATCCGTGCCGTACTGCCGATTGAGATACTCGCAATATTTCAGCCCCGAGATTTTCGCCAGAGCATACGCTTCATTGGTCTGCTCGAGTGCCGAAGTCAACAGACAATCTTCTCGCATCGGTTGCGGTGCAAGACGCGGATATATGCAAGATGAACCGAGAAATTCCAATTTCTTGCAGTTATTCATGAATGCTGAGTGTATTACGTTCATCTCGATCATCATGTTGACGTACATGAAGTCAGCTGGTGCCTGAGAGTTTGCCGCAATCCCACCGACTTTCGCAGATGCGACGAAAACATACTCCGGCTTTTCGCGCTCAAAGAATGCCTCAACATCAGCCTGCCTAGTCAAGTCAAGCTCCGAGTGGGTCCGTGTGATTATATTCGTGTAACCCTGACGTTCAAGCTCCCTCAATATTGCCGAACCTACCATGCCTTTATGTCCGGCAACATAAATTTTAGAATCCTTCTGCATTAATACCGCCCCTGTTGTAGAATTTCAACAATAATATCACGTTTTGACTGGAGATTTCTGCATGAAGAATATCTTGTTACACATTTGCTGTGCGCCCGACGGC
>CALGGX010000172.1 GCA_937916025.1 uncultured Selenomonadales bacterium | reverse complement strand
GACACCTAAAGGCATCAGCGGTTATACTTTTCAAAAATACGTCGCGCGAATTCTCAAGCCGAACACTCATCAATGGTTGAGAGAAGTCGGAGCAACCGTCGTCAATCATGCGATCATCGAAGCTGACAGAGCGCGGCAACAATTTTTCAAAGGCAAATTCGGTTATCCTCATTTCAAGTCGAAACATAAAAGCAAAATCAGTTTCTACGTTTGCAATCAAACCGTGAAACGGACGGCGGACGGTTTTACGGGCGAGCGACTCGGCAATGTCAAAACCGTGCATCCTTTGCCGAAGATTGAAGGATATTATTCCGATCCGCACATTACGTTCGATGGCAAGCACTGGTATCTCGGCGTCGGATATAAAACCAAACCTCGGAAAGTCAAATTGACCAAAAAGACGATCGGAATCGATCTCGGCATTAAAGAATTGGCGGTTCTCTCCGACGGCAGGGTCTTTCATAACATCAATCACACGGAGCGAGTCTTTCAGTTGATACAACGATTGAAGAAAGAGCAACGCAAGTTCTCTCGCAAAATCGAAGCAAATATCGGCGATTATGTAACATCGACAGTAATCGGAATTGACGGCAAAGAACGCTTGTCTCGTCGACCGATCTGGAAACGTCCGTTGCACGAATGTAAAAATATTAATCGGCAGAGTGCAAAAGTCCGTGCCGTTCATAAGAAATTGCGAGACATTCGACAAAACTACATTCATCAGACAACGCGCGCGATAGTGAAAACCAAGCCGTCGCGCATCATCATGGAAACTCTCAACATCCGAGGTTTGATGAAAAATCGGCATTTGAGGCGAGCGATAATCGAGCAGAAATGGTTCGAGTTCAAGCGGCAGATCAAGTATAAGGCGGAAGAGTTGGGGATCGAAGTGATCGAAGCCGATCGATTTTATGCCAGCTCGAAGATGTGCTCACATTGCGGGCACGTCAAACATGATTTGAAGCTCGGCGATCGAATGTATCATTGCTCGGAATGCGGCTTTGAAATCGACAGAGATTTGAATGCAGCCATTAATTTGGCGCACTACCTTACGCTATCGGGGAAGTAAAGCCTGTGGAGAGTCATATCAACGCAAGTAGCTTCGGCAAAAGCGGGTTCGATGAAGCAGGAAGTATAGCGACCGGTTGATTGCACATAAAGTTTTCAGAGGTGTAATTTTGATTTTAGCACAAAACATTGCAAAATCCTTTGGCGAGCGACTGATCCTCACCGATGTAAATTTCCGAATCGAGTCCGGCGAGAAGGTCGGCATCGTCGGCAAAAACGGCGCGGGTAAGTCCACGCTGTTGAAACTTATCCTCGGCACGCTCGAACCGGACGCCGGATCGATCACCGGTTTCCATGCCGAGGACTTGGGTTATGCCGAGCAATTGCCGACATTCTCCGCGCGGACTTTGCTCGACGAGCTCCTCGCCGTCAACGACGCTGAAGAATTTCAGGCAAAGAAAATTCTCTTCGGGCTCGGCTTTTCCGAATCCGAACTGCAAAAAAATCCGAACGAGTTCAGCGGCGGCGAGTCCGCAAAGATCGCACTCGGCAAAGCACTCATAACCGAGCCGCGCATTCTGATCCTCGACGAGCCGACAAACCATCTCGACATCTACGCGATCGACTTCCTCGAGTCGTTCGTCAAAAACTACAGCGGCACGGTACTCGCCGTCACGCACGATCGACACTTCCTGCAGACGTGCGTCGACAAGATCATCGACATCGAAAACCGCCGCGCCGCGATCTACAATGCCAATTACGACAAGTACGTCCGATTGAAACGCGAGCAGCGCGAGGCTCAATTGAAGGCGTACGAGAAACAGCAGGAAGTGATTGCGAAGGAAGAAGAGTACATTCGGCGAAACAAAGCCGGCGTCAATTCCAAACAGGCGCGCGGTCGGCAGAAGAAACTCGATCGGCTCGAGCGCATCGAAAAGCCGCCGTCTGTCGAGAACGTTCGCATTAATCTCGCCGAAGCCTCCGAAACCGCAAACAAAGTTCTCGTCGTCGATGATTTGAATTTCAGAAATATCATCAATCACTTCTCGATCGAAATTCAGAAAGGCGAAAAGATCGGATTGATCGGCAAAAACGGCGTCGGCAAATCGACATTGCTGAAATTGCTCGTCGGCGAGCTCCGCGCGGAGTCCGGCACGATTAAGATCGGCAATCGCGTCAAGCTCGGATTTCTCTCACAAGGGCATGAAGATTTGAACGGCAACGCGACTCCGATCGAAGAATTGATCAATGAATTCGGCTTGACGATCGAACGCGCGAGATCGGAATTGGCGCGGCTGGAACTTTTTGCCGAGCTCGTCGAAAAACCGATCGCTTCACTCTCCGGCGGCGAAAAAACTCGCGTCGCGCTGACTAAATTAATTTTAACTGGCGCAAACTTTCTAATCCTCGACGAACCGACGAATCATTTAGATTTACCTGCGCGGGAGGCGATTGAATCCGCGCTAAATTCTTTTGACGGCACAATTTTAATCGTGACGCACGACAGATATTTACTTGATCGAGTGACCGATCGGATCATCGAACTCTCTCCGTCCGTCAAGCCTTCGACACAAAAAAAATCCGCCTCGGCAGGAACGTCAAAGCCGCTTGACGAATTTAACCTGCCGAAACAAAAACGACTGTCAAAACCGATGAGCTCCGAAGCAGTCGACAGATTAGAGGCGCAAATCGCAATGGCGGAGATGGAGTTGAAGATGATCGAAATCGAGATCAATCGAGAAGTCGAGCCGCAAAAATTATCGCAACTCGCGGCGGATCATCAATCCAAAATCGACGAGATAGATGAACTTTACAGACGTTGGGAGGAATCGATTTGAAAAAAGTTGCGTTGCTCCTGACGTTTTTTTTATTGATGTTGACGGCGGTGACGACGCTCGCGGACAACTCGCCGCCGCCGGTGCCGAAAGAAGTTGCCGCGCCGAAACCGGAGATCATTGACGCGACTCCCTCGGACGTGCAGCCGAACGAAAACATGAAGATGGTTTTGCGATTGTCATGGAAGCTCATTCCGGGCGCGGTGAAATATCGCGTGACATTCGACGGCGAAGAACATTCGACTTACATCAACGGCATCGAGCTCGAAGTCAACAACGTCAACAAAGTGTTTCACATCGAGGCGATCAACATGAGCGGCAAGACGATTGCCGACGAGCTCGACGTGCTTCGCATCGAGATTAATCCGACGGCACCGAAAACCACGACCGAGTTTGAAAAAATGGATTACGGTCCGTTGTATCCGGTGTATTCGTGGGTGCCGACGCACGGAGCGGATTTTTACCAAATTCAGCTGTTCAAAGACGGCGAGCTCGTTCGCGAGTACGAGGCTTTCAAGCGCGGAAAAGACGACGTGTATGATTACTACGATGAATCTCCCGTCAACGAAGGCGGCAATTATTATTGGCGGGTGCGCGCGATGTCGGATTACGGTTTTGCAATGTCCGAGTGGTCGGAGCAATCGGACGGAACGTCGTTTCGAGTGTCTTCGCCGAATCGGGTATGCGCGCTCGGTGACAGCATCACGCATGGCGGAGGAGCCGTAAGCGTGCCGCCGTCGATGACGATCTACAATTGGGAGACGTATTGCGATGTGCCGGTGAAAAATCTCGGCAAGAGCGGTGATACCACCGATGAGATCGTCGATCGTTTCGAGCGGGATGTATTGCCTTTCGAGCCGAAGGTGCTGATTATCATGGCGGGCGTCAACGATTTTCGCGGAGATATTTCCGGTTGGCATTCGGTGACGAATTACGCGATGCTTGTCGACAAATGCAGTTATTACGGCATCACGCCGGTATTCATTACGCCGACGCCGGTCAACGAGCGGCTGATTCGGCGGAGCAAGATGATCGAAATTCCGCCGTATGATTGGCAGACACATTATCAATTTCTTTGCGATTGGATTCGTCGGCAACCGCATCACATCGATTTGACGGGCGAGTTCGAGGATAATCACGGCGAGCTCCGCGCGGATTTGACATCGGACGGTCTGCATCCCGACGACGAAGGCAAATTGATCATCGGGCATGCCGTTGCCGAGTGGTTGAAAGCAAACGAAACACTTTGGAATAATTGAAGGATCAAAAATGACTGAAGATATCATTACGCTCGGAATCGAGACGAGTTGCGACGAAACGGCGGCGGCTGTTCTTCGCGGCGGACGCTCGATCCTTTCAAACATCATCTCGACGCAAATTCCCGTGCATCAGAAATTCGGCGGCGTCGTGCCGGAGATCGCCTCGCGTCGACACATCGTCAACATCATGCCCGTCGTCGATGAAGCAATTCGCGCGGCGCAAATCAAACTCGCCGATATCGATCAAATCGCCGTGACGTACGGTCCGGGATTGGTCGGCGCGTTGCTCGTCGGCGTTTCGACTGCAAAGACGCTCGCCTTCGCGCTCGAAAAGCCGTTGCTCGCCGTCAATCATCTGCAGGGACATATTTTTGCCAACTTCTTATCGCATCCGCAACTCGAGCCGCCGTTTCTGTCATTGATCGTATCGGGAGGACACACCGCGCTGATTTTCATGAAGACATACAACGACTTCGAGTTGCTCGGTCAGACGCGAGACGATGCCGCCGGAGAAGCCTTTGACAAGATCGCGCGCGTAATGGAATTGCCGTATCCGGGCGGTCCGGAGATTGACAAGCTCGCAAAGCTCGGCGATCCGAATGCGATTGAATTTCCGCATCCGAAGGTCGACGAGTTTGATTTCAGTTTCAGCGGTTTGAAGTCTGCCGTGCTGAATTACCTGAACACGGCGGCAATGAAGGGCGAGCAGATCGACAAGGCGAATGTTGCCGCAAGTTTTCAGCGCACGGTCGTCGACACGCTGATCGACAAGACGATTGACGCGGCGGAGCGATTCGGATTGCAATCGATCGTGCTCGCGGGAGGGGTTGCCGCAAATTCGGCATTGGAATCTCGGCTCCGCGCGGCATGCGAAAAACATGGATTTGCATTTTTTTATCCGTCGAAAATCCTCTGCACGGATAATGCGGCGATGATTGCCTGCCGCGGATATTATCAATCAATCGTCGGCGAGTTCGCCGGTTCCGATCTCAATGCAATTCCGACGCTGGGAATTACAATGCGTAATGCGTAATGCGTAATGAAAAAACGTCACCCCAATTACGAATTACGAATTAAGAATTACGAATTGAAATAAAGCCTCTCGGCATTGCGCGTCGTCATCTCGGCGATCGATTCGAGCGGCTCCGCGCGGAACTCGGCGAGTTTTTCCGCAATCAAAATCACATATGCCGGTTCATTCCTCTTGCCGCGATGCGGAGTCGGTGCCATGTAAGGCGCGTCCGTTTCAATCAACAGCATGTCCGACGGCGCGGCTTTGACAATTTCAGGCAACTTCGCCGCGTTTTTGAACGTCAACGGACCGTCGATGCCGATCAGCCAGCCCATCTTCCATAACTCCCGCGCCATTTCCAAACCGCCGCTGTAGCAGTGCATTACGCCGCGCAAGCCGCGCCCTTCGCGTTTCAGAATTTGCATCGCATCGCCATGCGCTTCCCGCTCGTGAATGCATACCGGCAGATCCAATTGACGCGCAATATCGAGTTGCCGAATGAAGATTTTTTGTTGCAATCGACGACGCTCGGAATCTTTCTCCCAATAGTAATCCAAACCGATCTCGCCGATCGCAACAACTTTTTTTTCGCCTGCCATCGACGCGAGTCGATCACAATCGGCATCAGTCATTTCAAAGGCTTCCTCGGGATGAATGCCGACTCCCGCAAAAAGATTTTCATGCGCCGAAGCCAGCTCGACAACCCGCGCGGAACTCGTCATCGTATCGCCGAAATTGATCATGCGAGTCACGCCCGCCGCAACCGCGCGAGCAATCGTCGACTCGAGATCGGCGGCGAATTTTTCATCATTCAAATGGCAGTGAGTGTCAACAAAAATATTTTCGGTCAAACCAATCAACCTCCTGCCGATATTCTACCACAACGAACGGAGCGATCAAATGGAACAACTGTCGCAAACATTTTTGACATTCATCGACACGTACGGATATTTCGCCGTCGCGCTGTTGATGGCAATGGAAAATGCCTGCATCCCGATCCCAAGCGAATTGATCCTCGGCTTTGCCGGATATTTAATTTTCGCCGAACGCATGACATTCACCGGCGCAATGATCGCGGGAATGATCGGCGGAATGCTCGGCTCAATCTTCGCGTATGTCGTCGGCATGAAGGGCGGACGTCCTTTCGTCGACAAGTACGGCAAATATTTTCTCATCAAAAAATCGCACGTGGACATGGCGCAACGTTGGTTTGATCGCTACGGTCTCCGCGCGGTTTTTTTCAGCCGAATGTTGCCCGTTGTAAGGACATTCATCTCGTTGCCCGCCGGATTTGCCGCCGTCGATTTGATCAAATTCCTCGCGCTGACATTCGCCGGGTCTCTGCCGTGGACGGCGTTGATCCTCTTCGCCGGAATGAAGCTCGGCGAGAGTTGGAAATATCTGCTTGAGATCGGGCATGAAGTAAGCATCGCGTTCGTCGTCGTCTGCATCATCGTCATCGCCGTGATCTTCTTGCGTCGAAAGGAGAAGTGATCGCATGGGTTGGACTGCCGATCAATCCAAAGCAATCGAAACGCATGGCAAAAACCTGCTCGTTTCTGCCGCCGCCGGCTCGGGCAAAACCGCCGTCCTCGTCGAGCGCATCGTCAACATGATTCTCGACGGCGTTTGCGATATCGATCGCCTGCTCGTCGTGACGTTTACCAATACCGCCCGAACAACTCGATCGGCTCGAGCGGCAATCGATCCTGCTCTCGAGCGCGTCGATCATGACGGTGCACGCCTTTTGCCAAATGCTCTTGCATCGGCACTTTGCAAAAATCAATCTCGATCCGAAGTTCCGCGCGGCGGACGAGCATGAACTCAACATTTTCAAGCAGGAAATTGTCGAGGAAGTTTTCGAGCAACATTACGCCGCGTCCGATGAAGCAGTTCGGAAGAAATTTCAGCGATTTACGGACGAGTTCGGCGGCAACGAGCACGGAGATTCGGCATTGCATGAGCTCGTGATCGAGTTGTATGACACGGCGCAAAGTCATCCCGATCCCAAAGCATGGCTGCTCTCGCTCCCGTCCGATTTCGATATTGCCGAAGACGGCTCGCTCGAGCAAACGCGTTGGTATTCGGAAGCATGCAAACAAATACTCTTCGAGCTCGATGCGGCTGTCGGCGAATGCGAGCTCGTTCAATCGCTTTTTGCAAAAGACATTCCGAAATGTCTGCTCGACGATGCGGAGTTGCTCGATGAATTCAAGCGCGCGTTTCAAGCCGATTGGCAACGGCTGTTTAAATTGATCAACTCAAAATCTTTTGTTCGGCTGAATTTGCGCGGCGTCGAGCCCGAGCTGAAAGATCAAGTCAGATCACTCCGAGACAACGGCTATAAAAAACGCATTGCCGAGCTGAAGAAGCAATACTTCTTCGCGCCGCCCGAGCGATTGCTCGAAGACCTCCGCGCGGTGCGCCCGTCGATTGAAATGCTCGTCCGAGTGACGCTCGCCTTCGCCGACGCTTACGCCGCCGCCAAACGCGATAAATGCATCATCGATTTTTCCGATATGGAGCATTTCGCGCTGAACATTCTCGATGATCATTCGATCGCAAACGCGCTTCGCAAGAAATACAAGACCGTGATGATCGACGAGTATCAGGATACCAACGAGGTTCAGGAAGCGATCCTGCAATCGATCTCCGATGGCGAGAATCTTTTTGTTGTGGGCGATGTCAAGCAATCGATCTATCGCTTCCGACTTGCCGATCCGACGCTGTTCATGAAAAAGTACGAGGAATATCCGAAGCGCGAAGATTGTCAACGCATCGAGCTGTCGATGAGTTTCCGCTCGCGCTCCGAAGTGATTGATGCCGTCAATTTCGTCTTCGAGCGGCTGATGCAAAAAGACGCCGTCGAGATCGATTATACCGACGACGCGCGATTGAATTGCGGCGCGGAATATCCTGCCGTCGACGGCAAGATGCTCGATACGCCGACGGAGTTTCTTTTGGTCTCGACCGACAAAAATTCTTTCGACATCAAACTCGAAGACGACGGCGGCATCGTCAAAACCAACGCCGATTTTTCGCCGCGCGATGCTTCAGCCGATAAGATTAAAGCAAGCCGCATCGAGCTCGAAACGCAATTGATTGCCGAGCGCATCAAACAATTGATCGCCGAAGGCACTCTTGTTTTCGACAAAGAACTGAAGGCGTACCGCCCGATCCAATATCGAGACATCGTCATTCTGCTCCGCTCGGCGGCGAAGTCGACGGGCGCGATCCTCGACGTGCTCAAAAAGAACGGCATCGACGCGTATTCTGCCGATGAGTCGACGTATTTTCGCGCCACGGAAATTCAAGTGATCGTCTCGCTGTTGACGGTGCTCGACAACGCGCGGCAGGATATTCCCATGGCGGCGGTCTTACTCTCGCCGCTCGGAAAGTTCACCGCCGATGAGCTCGCGCAATTGAAAATCATCTCGCCGAATGACGATCTCTACACTCTGTTGACACTCTCCGCCGCCGAAGGCAATCCGAAAGCCGTCGACTTTATTCGCAATCTCAAGCAGTGGCGCGATATGTCAATGACGATGAGCGTGCCGGAATTGCTCTCGACGATCTATCGGCAAACGAAATATTACGAGGCGGTTGCGGCAATGAATGACGGGCGGCAACGGCAGGCAAATCTCCGAATGCTGATCGATCGGGCGGCGACTTACGAGCAAACGTCGTTCCGAGGGCTGTCGAGATTTCTGCAGTTTATCAAAAAAATTCGCGAGCTCGACAACGATCTCAAATCCGCGCGGACACTCGGCGAGAATGAAAACGTCGTCCGCATCATGACCGTGCACAAATCGAAAGGGCTCGAATTCCCCGTCGTCTTCGTTGCCGATCTCGGACATAAATTCAATGTCAAAGACGAAACGGCGAAGTCATTGCTCACGCATAAAGAATTCGGAGCCGGACCGTATCGCATGCTTGAAAATCTTCCGATCAAAATCCCGACACTCGCTCGGCGCGTGATCGCCAAACGCGGTTTGAACGAACTGCTCGCCGAGGAGCTTCGCATTCTCTACGTTGCCATGACGCGCGCGCGGGAGAAATTGATCCTCGTCGGCAGCGTCGAAAGAGGCGGCAGCGAAAAATATCGGCATTTCGAGCATTTCAATCGATTGCCGGGCTTTGCGGTGCTCGACGCGCGCTCGTTTCTCGATTGGATCATGCTCGCGTTGACAAGACGAACGCGTTCGATCGAGCAGAAAATTGTCGACGCAAAGACGATCAAAATCGGCGAGGGCGAGACGCCCGTCGTCGAAGAAAAAAAAATCCGCGCGGAGCTTCCCGATACGTCGACGGAGCAGACGGTAAATATCCCGGCAAAAATGTCGGTAACCGAACTCAAACGCCGCTTCGGCGAGGACGAGTTGACGGTCAACGTCATGCGTGAGGAACAGCAATATCGCCGTCCGAATTTCGAGCAGGAGAAGCGATTGACGGGAGCCGAATACGGAATTGCCATGCATTCTGTCATGCAACATCTGAATTTGCGCGGAGATTTGTCGATGCGCGGCATTTCTGATCAGATCGCAAACATGGTCGAGCGGAAGATTTTATCGCCGGAGCAGGCGCAATCGATTCGTCGAAAGAACATCGCGACGTTTTTCGAGAGTGACTTCGGACGTCGACTGCTCCGCGCGGAAAAAGTTTATCGCGAATTGCCGTTCGGCTTCCTCGTCGCGTCGTCGGAAATTAATGAACTGCTCGCCGCAAAGGCATTGCCGGGCGTCCGAGATCGGATTTTCATTCAAGGCATCATCGACGTGCTGTTTCGCGACGTCGGCGGTTTGATATTGCTCGACTACAAAACCGATCGCATCGCGGATTCGGAAGTCGTTCGTCGGAAATATCAACTGCAGCTCGAACTGTATGCGAAGGCGGTCGAGTCGATCCTGCATGAGCGCGTCTCCGAAAAACATATTTTCATGCTGTCGACGGGAGCTCTGATCGACATTTAAATCTCCGCTTCGGCGGATTTTTTTTATTGCCGCGCGGAACGAAACATTGTATAATCTCGATAATCGATAAAAATTCTGTTTCAGTTGGGAGGCAAAATCATGTTGAAGAAGACGAAGATCATCTGCACGCAAGGTCCGGCGACCGATGCTCCGGGTATCGTCGAAAAGCTCATCGAGAACGGCATGAACTGCGCGCGCTTCAATTTCTCGCATGGCGATCACGAAGGGCATCTGATGCGCATCAACCGCGTCCGCGAAGCCGCAAAGAAGTCGAAGAAGATCATCTCGCTGATCCTCGACACCAAGGGACCGGAGATGCGGCTCGGCGAATTCAAAGACGGCTCGGTCATGCTCACCGCCGGCAACAAATTCGTCCTCACGCAATCCGATGAGCCCGGCGATGAAACTCACGTTGCCGTCAGCCACAAAAATCTCTACGCCGAAGTCAAGCCCGGCGATAAACTTCTCCTCTCCGACGGACTTGTCGAGATTCTCGTCGACGAGATCAAAGACAAAGACATCGTCACGACGATCCTCAACTCCGGCAAGATGAGCACGCGTAAGCGCGTTGCCGCCCCGGGCGTTGCGCTCGGACTGCCCGCCGTTTCCGAACAGGACGAAAAAGACATCATCTTCGGCATCAAAAACGACATGGACTTTATCGCGGCGTCGTTCATTCAGCGCGCCGATGACGTCAAAGAAATTCGCGCGCTCGTCGAAAAGCACGGCGGTCATATGGAGATCATTCCAAAAATCGAAAACAAAGCCGGCGTCGACAACATCGATGAGATCATTGCGGTTTCGGACGGCATCATGGTTGCGCGCGGCGATCTCGGTGTCGAAATTCCCGCCGAAGATGTTCCGATCATTCAAAAGAACATCATCAAAAAATGCAACGCGGCAGGCAAACCGGTCATTGTGGCGACGCAGATGCTCGAGTCGATGACGACCAATCCCCGTCCGACCCGCGCGGAAGTTTCCGATGTCGGCAACGCGATCCTCGACGGCGCGGACGCGATTATGTTGAGCGGCGAGACCGCCGGCGGCAAATATCCGATCGAAGCGACCGCGACCATGAGACGCATTGCCGAGCGCATGGAAGAATCGCTCGAATACAAACAGATCTTTTTGACGAAAGGCATGCATCACACGAGCTCGCAAACGGACGCGATCGCGCACGCCACCGTCCAACTCGCTTACGAACTCAATGCAAAGGCGATTATCACTCCGACCAAATCCGGCTTCACGACAAAAATTGTCTCCAAATATCGTCCGAAGGCGGAGATCATTGCCTTTACTCCCGATCAAGTCGTCGCGCGGCATTTGAATTTGCGTTGGGGCGTCTTTACGATCCCGGGCGTGCCTTGGATGAATCCCGACGACATGATCCGTTTCGCGGCGAAGGCGTCTCTCGATCACGGGCTCGTCAATCACGGCGACTTGACGATCCTCACCTCGGGCATCAAATACGGCGAAGGCGGAACCTCGGCAATTCAACTCCACAAGATCGGATGAAATTTCAACGGCTTATTGCCTGTTTTCGACGATGTAAAATCGGTTGGAACTTCAATGTAAGTTCCGCCGTTTTTTTTTCTAATCAAATTTTAATGTTTATCTAATTGACAACCGAGCACGCAAATTTTAAAATATGCGTGGTAGCCTATTGCCGGTAAGGCTGATTTCATCTATCGAGGAAAGGAGAAGTCTCGTTTGGGTTCGTCTCGAACGGGAAGCGGGGCGTCGTGTGCCGTCCGCCGGAAATAAATCGATCCGCGTTAAGCAACAACGCAGTTGCAAGCACCCGATACCGAGCGACACTCGGAAATTCATGCCCGCGAAGTGGAATCGCAATCGCGAGGCGGGAAAAAATGTCATCAGATCCATTCTCATAAGGAGGAAATCGTTATGGATTTTGATCTCCAACGGTTCGCCGGCGGTGGTGCAACCATCAACAGCGATACCGGAGACGGTGCCGTCGTAATTAACGGCGTCACTTACACCGTTTCGCAACTTGAAGGCGGCGGTATAACTGTCGGCGCATCGTCCGGAACCAACCCGACTGTAACATCTGTAGACGGCGAAAATACTTACACCTTCACCGTCGGTGAGGCAGTCTACACAATTACCGGTCCCGGAACCGATATGACCGTTACCGGTTATGACGCAGTAAATATCGCTTCGGTAAGCGGCGGCGGATATACCGTCGATCTCACCAAGTACGTCAGCGTTGAGTCCGACACAAATACCGTCTACACGTTCTCGCTTCCGGGCTCGGAAAACAACACTTTGTCCGAGTACACCATCACCGACGGTACGCTCAAAGGTGCCGAAGTTACGCAAGAAGTAGCGGCGGGAACCACCGTTTCAATCGGTGCTCTCACTTACACAATTTCCGAACTCGGTGCAAACGTGTCGATCACCGGTACCGGAACAGTCGGAGCGGCTCAAACCACCATCTATACCTTCAAAGGTATCGACAATGTTGATTACACCATCAGCGGCTCCAAAGTTAACGATGATATTCAAATTGTCGACGGCAAGTTCACCATCGGCAACACAACCTACACTTTTGATTCCGCCTCCCCCAGCTTAAATGCTGTTACTACAAATCAATATGTCGGTACACAAGGTACTTCGTATTACTTCGCCGATACACACACGCAATCGCTCGCGGCAGGCGCATATGCCGTTACCGTCAACGGTACTCAAGAACATCTTACCTTAACCGAAAACGGCGCGTCGATCACCGCAGATGCTTCTCTTACTGTCGGTGATTCTTATGTATTGCAGAGTGTTTCGAGTAATCCGGCAACAGCAAACGGTACTTCTACTGTTACCAATTACAATTTCACTAATAACGCCATCTATTACTCGATCAACCTTGACGGTGCAACCGTTCTCTCTATCGGCGAAGGTTCTTCCTACACAATGTCCGGCGGTGTATTCACCATCGGCGACTCTGCAAAATCTACCGTTGTCACCCCGACAATCGGTGAAGCCGGAGTAACCGCCGCCAACGTTGAGACGAAAGAGTCGCTTATGGCCGTTACAACCGGAATGTCATATACAATTCCGAGTAACAGAGACGGTATTATTACCGTCAATGTCAGCGGTGCAAGTCTTGCCAGCGGTTCTCCAACGACCGTCGTTGCGAACTACGGCAATTTCAGTATTGTGGCGGGTACAAACGACACCATCTCGCTCGTGCAACAAGCCGGTACAAGCGATATAGGTCTCGGTTCCGTAGCCGGCGACAACGTGAATTATACAATCGCGCTCGGCGGAACGATCTTTACCGTCACTGCAGACGGCAGCAACATAATCAATTTTGATGCCAACGGAACCAGCCTCAACGGCACGGGCAGTCAGATCACCCTCGGCTCCGGCGACAATAAGATTGTTTACGATCTTACGGTTGCCACTGTCGGTGTTGCCGACGGTTTGAATGCAACCACTGCAGGCTATGCCGTAAATCAAACCGAAACCATTACGCCGGTTGTCAAAGATTACACCCTCAACTTGGGTACTGCCGCCGCTTCCGTTGTGGCACAAATCTCGACGGCTCATACTCTTCCTGCAACCGGATCCGACAATTACGGTGATTCGAGTTTGGTTACGATCACCGGAACCGATGTTGCCGACGTCAGCGTTGGCAGCGGCGCATTTTCTTATAAAGGCGTCAACTACGTTCTCAGCTTAAACGACAGTCTGCCGGTCATTAATCTCGGAACCAACGAATTCAAAAACGGCACGGCGGACGTCAGTTCTTACAAAGGTCAATTGACGATTGGGTCTTCGACATTCGACTTCACCATCGGCAAGGACGGATCGTTCAGTTCACTCGCGAGCAACGGAGTGGCGTTGTCATTTACGAGCAACAATGCAACCGTTACTGCCGACAACGTCAAATACGTCCTTGCAGGTGCTGCCAACGGCAGTGTTTCCTATGACCTGCAAAGTGCATTCAGCGGTACGTTGGGAGGAGCTTCGTCCGATAAGACTTACAACGTCACCATCGGTACCGGCTCCGATGCATATCAGATCGTTCTTGATAACGGTACCATCAAAGCATTCGATGCGGTCGCTTCGATCAACGGCGATACCACTCCCGATACTGCAATTATTGACGGCGTAACCTTCTCTGCATCCGTCGGCACCGGCGCACAGTCGATCCCGAGCATTTTCGTCAAATCGGATCAATTTAAGAGCGAGCTCAGCACCGATTATGGCAACTACGTCATTACTCTCGGCTCGGGCAAAAATGAAATCAAAGCCTTTGTTGCAAACGGCAACATCACCAATCTTACAGGCGGTATCAGCCTCTCTGCAGTCAGTGAAAGCAATGATCAGGTTTCCATCGGCGGCGTTCCGTATCAGTTCTCTTTCAATGAAGGAGTGCTCCAAGCATCGCTCATCGGCGGACAATACACTCTCCACAACCAAGATTATGCTATGGTAGGCGCGGCAACCCTCGCCATGGGGACGAACAACGTCACCGTCAATGTCGGCGATTCCGGTATCTCCTCAATCAACGGCAAGAGCTATGCCAACAGTATTATGTCCGTCGGCGGCGTCGGATATTATTTCTACACCGACACCAGCATGGTTTATGCTTCGATCGCGTCCGACGCATACACCGGCGGTACGCTTACCGCAGATCCTGCAATTGCAATCTTCGAGAGCCTCACTAATGATAATGCGCGTAAACTCTCAGTAAATGTCAGCGATACCAACATCTCAGGTGGTACTTATTATTCCCTTGTCAGCGGAGCAGGAGTGGACTTCACCGGTTCTCAAGTTACGATCGGCGGCATCAGTTACAACCTTACAGCCGACAATAGCAAGATCAAATTGGCTCCGACCGCGTTTGAAACGAGAGATACAATTACTGCCGGTTCCGGCTCTTCGTCTCAGGCGACGTTGTCACTCGGCGACGTATACTTCACCGTCACTGCCAACGACAGCGGAATTACCGATATTCATTCGTCTCTTGCGACGGCAGCAATCACCGGTTTCACAAGCGGCGGAACTGCGGTAACAATCGGCGGCGTGAATTACGAAATCGGTAAGGGCACAATCTCCGAAAGCCCAGTTGCCACATTGGGACTTGGTAAGAATGAATACACTGCCGCTGCGGCGCAGCTTGCCACGATCTCCTTCGGCAGTTTGACGGCGGCAATCAATGAAAACAGCGGACAGGTTGTCGTGGGCTATTCGTCGCTCGTCGGCTTCTATGATGCGGATTCCAATGATAAATACACTGTCACGGGTTTTGGCGGTTTCGGAAACTACAAAGCATCGGTCAACGTCGGCAGTGAATATTACACGATTTCGGCTTCCTCCGGTGGCGGCTTCGAAATTAAGGATGACGGGCAGATCGGCACAGTTAGTGCTCTCACTTCAGGCGAAACAACGTATCTCGTCACTTTGGGCAGTACAAATTTCGTAACGCTGGGATTGTCAGGCACTTCATTCACAAGTCTCGGCGCGTCAACCGGTTCTTTCAATTCGATTCAAGGATCGAACAACGGCTACGCAACACTCACCACCGGCAGCGTCGGCTATGTCCTTCATACTGTCGAAAGCGGAATGGAATTCGTCAGCATTGCGAGCGGTTTCGAAGGATATGATGCTGTTGCGAGCGGTGCTTTCATGGTCAGCATCGGCAGTTACGGCGTTGCCACGCTCTACGGTGACAAGACAGGCGATAGCGTCTCAAGTGTTATCTTTGGGACCGATGTTGCAAGCCAAAATGGTGCGGCTAACTCAAATAACGCAGTAATTACACTCGGAAGTGGCACAGGCTCGCTCGTCTACATGATCGATATCAATAATTACGGTGGAGTCAAAGGCGTGTCCTTGACCGGCGGCATTGCCAAAGATGGAAGCATCACCGGAACATGGGCTGACGGCGGTGCTCTTGGTGGAAGCATTGGAACATTCAACATCGCCGGCGATTCTTTCAGCGTCAGATTTGGCGGTGTCAATGAACAGTATACTATTTATGGTGCCGGCACAAATGATAATATCAGCAACAGCTTAGGTGCTGTTAGTGCAGTAACCATCGGCGGTATCGGCTACGATCTCTTCACGGTCAAAGGCAGTGGCGAGAATGCTCTTGTCTCGGTTGCGGCATCTATTGACAGCAGTCATTACGGCTTCAGTGCAATCAGCGGCAATTCCTCGATCGGCTATTACAACCTGTCTTTGGGCTCCAACAACTTCACGATCGGTCATTACGGAGAGTCGATCGTCAGTCCGTATATTACGGGCGAAGGTAATAAGTTTGCAATCGGAGAAGATAGCAAAACCGGAACCGCAACAATCGGAAGCATCTGGTACAACCTCGGCTTTGATTCAAGCAATAACGTCACGATCGGTCTCTATAATCAGGAAGGTGCAACGGACGGCTTCGATGTTAAAAAGGAGAGCGGCGAAAGCACATACGGCTTCTCCCTCGGCAGCTCTGCTTACACGATCACCGGCGGAAGCACCGGCATCACGACAATCAACGGTCCGAGCGGAAGCTCACTCCTTGCCGGTGCCGGATCCAATCTTGCCACACTCAAAGGCGTTGACGGCGTCTATTACAAGATCGGTTGGAGCGAAAATACTTTTGTCGCGAGCCTCGCAAACGACTTCTCCACCGAAACATTCACCGACAGCACCGATAAATATTTCGCCACCATCGGCGGAAATACCTTCACAATCAGCAGCAGCAACAGCAAATGGACTGCAGTCGGCCATAACGACAATTTGGCTACGATCGGCGGCATAAAATATGCGCTTGATCTTGCTTCCATGAGCAACGGCGGCGTCTATGCACTCAGTCTGTCCGGCGCAACAGACGGAATTGGTACGCTTGTATCTTCCGGAGACGCAGGTACTTCCCCGATGGCAACACTTGGCATTGGCGGATACAACGCGATTGTCACATTGACCGGCGGGGCAGGAAGTTATTCCATCAGCGGCATCAGCGGCATTGACAGTGTGATCGGAGCAGGAGCGGCCGCTACAGTTGTTAATGTTGACTTCGGCGGCATCGATTATAAGTTCGAGGTCAACGGTGATTCCATCATTGCTTCACTGACCGACTCGCTCGCTGCTAGCGGCTTTGATATTCCGAATTCCTACACGATGAGCGATATCACGATCGGCGGCAACAGCAGCTCGGTTGTTCATGCCACGGGCGTTTCGCTCAACGGCAGTACTTACACCTTCACCGGTTTGTCGATCGGCGGCACGGCTTCAAGCGAGTACGCGAGCGGAAAATTCACACTCGGCGGCATCGGCTATCAACTCACTACAGTCGAAGCCGGTATACTCGGCTTTGTGCCGACAATTTCGGGTTCAAACTTCAGTGGTACGGTTGAAGATTCGCCGCATAACATCGCGGTCACGATCGGCGGTAAAGAATATGATATCGCCAACGGTAAAGTCAACAACGGTTCGATCGTCAGCGGCGACACTGCGGCTCAGATCACAATCGGCGGCATCTACTACAACCTCTTCACCGAATCTGTCAAGGGCGGCAGTTACTACATCAAACCGGTCAGCGGCGAAGTTGACGGTGTAAAAGGTACAATCGACTCGAGCGCAGGCTCGTTCTACAACGTCTCGATCGGTAATGAGGTAGTTGCTATCGTCTCGGTCAACGGCGCGGGCAATGCAGTCAGCGGCTATACCGTTACCGGCAGCGATTCGACAGATGTTCTCAAATTCGGCGGCAGCTACGTCACACTCAACAATATCATCTACACGCTCGATACAATGAGCGGCGGAGCTACGGCACTCTTTAATGAAACAGTCAACGTCGGCGGTACCGATAAAGATCAAATTTCCGAACTGCAGGCGGCAGCGGCGGCTCAGGTGTACAACATCAATATCGGCAGCAGCGTGGTCGCGGTCGAATATGATAATTCCACGATCAAATCGATTGCCTACGGCGGTCAGACATATAATGGTGATGTTGATGTTTCGATCAACGGCATGTCCTTCGACATTTACCTTGCCGACAATACTCTTCCGAGTGCATCGCTCGCGGGCGGCGCAATCACGGTCGGCGGCACCGGATACGATCAAGTCGTTCCTGTTTCGATCGGAACTGCCGGAGTTGTTTATGCCACTATCAGCAACGGAGTACTTGATGTCAATTCGTTGGTTGGCGGACCGCAACAAGAAGCCACCGTCGGCGGTTTGGCATTCGCGTTTGCTTATAACGACAGTCAAATTTCGGCTGTTCTGCAAAACGGTTCGATTGCGGGCACTGCAGCAGACGGTAAGGACGTTGAAACGAATGCCGTGTACTCGATCACACTCGGCGACAAGAGCTTCAAACTCACTTCGAGCGGCAGCGGCTTAACCACAGTCGCCAACGAGACGTACGATGTCAACTTTGCGGCAAACTACGGCGAGGTTACGGTCGGCGGACTCACTTACTCGCTCGGCAGCAACGGTTTGGCGACCTTGAAGAACGGCAGCTTCAATTCTACGGCAATGACTTCGGCAGAGCCGACACAGTCATTCACTATCAGCGGCGTCGGGTTTGTGGCAACATTCGGCAACAGCAACTCAATCTCTGCAGTTAGTATTGTCGAGAGCACGGCGGATTCGTTGAACGGCATTGATACCATCATCGGCAACGTCACCGATCAGGTAATTGTCGACGGCATTGCGTATTCAATCGCTTATGACAACGGCACGGTAATCTCCGGCGTCAACTGGGCGGCAGTCAATGCTCCGACAATCGGCGCGGGCACTTCGAGCACGTACTTTACTTATGGCACAGGCAGCGGTATGACTCCGGTTGATTACACAGTCAACGCCGATGGCAGTGTCACAGAGCCGAACGGTTCTATCAGCAGTGTCTTCAAGGTTGCAGACGGCATTGTTTACCAGTACAGTTCGAGCGATGTCACGTCTGTCACGACGGTTGTTGACACGACCTACACGATTGCAGGACTCGATGCAAGCGTCGGCACCTTCCACGTTACAAAGAAAGGTGACACGTACGAGCTCAGTACCAGCCTCATTTCGAGCGGCGAGACGAGCTACAAGATCACTCAAGTTGGCGGCACTCCTTCTGTCACGGCAGATACATTTGCCGATAAGGGTTCGATCACGATCGGCGAGAAGACCGACTACGTCGTATCCATCGGCAGTGCAAGCTACGAGTTCACGATTGTCAACGGCGCAAGCAAGACCGTCATAAGCAGCAGTGCGGATGCAACTATCTCCGGAACCACCTTGGCGATCGGCGACGCAACCTATCAGATCGATACCGGATCCGATTACAGCACGCTGATTGCTTCGAGTGAATCTAACTCCGCAATAACTGTCGGTGCAAACAGCGATCAAACTGCCGTTACGATCAACGGCGCGCAATATCTCGTCAACGACTCGGTGCTCAGCGGTACTCTGCCGGATAATATGACGTACAGCATCAGCGGCAGTGTTGTGTCGATCTTCTACAACGTCTCGGCAGCGTCTGATTCCGAAACGCTTTACTCCTACACGTATGACGGCACTATTTCGGATATTTCGCTTCTCTCGGATGGAGCCACGTATGCTGTCGGCGAAGACATTTACACGCTCAGCAGTTCCGCCGGTTCATATCAGCTCGTCCATACCACCGATGCTTCGGTCACTGCGCATGACGGAACGACGTATTCGTTCGACATTAACGGCAAGACTTACAGCGTATCGGTTGACGACGGCATTAACATCGTAAGCGATGGCGCGTCGGTTAGAAATCCGTTTGAGCTCGGCGGTGATACGATCGGTTCGTATGTGACCGAAAACAAAGTCTTGACTTTGACAGAGTCCGGTGTGACGGTTCTCAA
>CALGGX010000171.1 GCA_937916025.1 uncultured Selenomonadales bacterium | reverse complement strand
GCGAACCTTGTTGATGCTCAAGCCCTTGACGAGCGCGCGTTCGTCTTCGTCAAGCAATTCGAGAGTACCGACCAGTGCCGCGAGAGAACCGCCCCGATCGATATCGGCAATCAACAAAACCGGCGCGTTCAGATATTTCGCCACGCGCATGTTGACTATATCATGATCTTTCAAATTGATCTCCGCCGGCGAACCCGCGCCTTCGATCACCAATAAATCAAACTCGCGCTCGAGACGTGCAAGCGCGGCTTTGACGGCATCGAATGCCTTCAGCGCACAGCCGCGATGATATTCCGCCGCCGACATCACTCCGACCGCGCGCCCGTTGATAATTACTTGCGAAGTCGAATTGCCGGTCGGTTTCAACAACACGGGATTCATGTCGACAATCGGCTCGAGCATTGCCGCCTCGGCTTGCGCAACCTGCGCGCGCCCCATCTCCCGTCCGTCGGACGTGACGAACGAGTTCAACGCCATGTTCTGCGCTTTGAACGGCGCGACTTTCAAGCCCGCGCGGAAAAATATTCTGCAGAGTGCCGTCGTCAAAATGCTCTTGCCGACATGCGACGCCGTACCCATCAGCATAATGTATTTCGCCAAAATCGATCACCTCAATTGCCGCCGGACTTGTCGAGAATTTTTTTGATGCCGGAATATATTTTAAGGTAATGATTGAAGCCCTGAATGCTGTCAAGGAATTTTTTTCGGAGTTCCGGCGTCAACATTTGCTTTTCGTCCTCGGTGAGCTGAATTGCGATCATTCGCTTGAATACCGCGAGATTTTCTTCATCGTAGATGATCGAAATGATTTTCTGAATGAGCGCGGCGGTTTTCGGATCATCGACTTTCGGCGTCGGAACTTCCGGTTTCGGCGGGGGAGGCTCTTCTTCTTTCGCAGCGGCAGAATTTTGCGAGCCGAGCAAATCCTGCGCCGCCTGCCGAAGATCGCGACTTGCAATCAGCAATTCTTTTTCCAATTTGATCGCATCATACATTCGCGTATCAATCGCCGATTGCATGTCCTTGACATTTTCAGCCGCCGCATCCGCCGCATCGCGAATTTTCTCGTCATAAGTGCCCAGCGTCGACAGCTTGTCTTCAAACTCATTCAGCGTCTTGATCAAAACACTCTCTTCATTAACGACATCCAAATTCTTACGCGTCTGCTCGAGATATTCGCACTGTTCGATCAAATGCGTCGCGTCCTGATGCAAACCGGTCACGATGTCGGCGAGCTGTTGAGTCACTTCCAAACCGTCGAATTTCACGGCGCGTTTTTGCACCATGGCGTACCGGTAAATCTCCTGCCGCGCGAGTTGCAATTTCTTCATCGCCTTGCCGAACTCGCGCACGTCACCGGAAATATCCGCATCAAATTTCATATCGGAAGGCATTGAGCCGTCGAGCGAGTCATTCGGACTGTCAATCTTTTGCTCGAGCTCCTTCAGCGAAGACGACAGCAACGTCATTTTGTTCTCGACGCGCGTCATTATCTCCGCAATTTCATTCATGGATTTTCAACTCCTTTCAAACATTTAATCACGTCAATCGCGAGCCGCAAATCGCTTTTCGCAAGTTGATTTTCGGCAATGAATTTTTCGATCGCGGAGCAAAGCTCTCGCAAACGCGGATTGTTCGGCGATAATTGCCAATTCAAATCGTCATCGCCGAGCTCGCGCAACCGAAAGATCGACATCAAAAAATCCAATGTCGGCACGAACATTTCTTTTGTCTCGATGAAGATCTTTATTGCAGTTTCAAAATATTTCCGAGTCCGCTCGAACGGCAGATTTTTGATGAAGTTCTCGTTTCTCCGCGCGGCACTCGACAACATTCCGATCAGAAGTTTCGGCGGATAATCTTCGAGTTGATCGAGAAGATCGCATTGCCATGTCTTTGAAAAATCGTCGAGCAAAAAGCCGACCGCATATGCCGATTCTTCGGTCGACGGAGATTTGACGCAATCGGAAATATATTCCGCCGCGTCCGATCTGAAATGCGGATCGGCATCTTTCGACGCCAAACACAACATTTTGAAAGCCTCGAGCCGCTCGGGCGAATGCGGTGCAAGCTCCCGATACATGTCATAAAATCGCTTCAAACCGGTTTTCAAATTGATTGCAACATACGGCGGGCAATCGAATTGATCCGTCGACTTGCCGTTGAAACAGATTTTTTCCAAGCAAAACATCAGCCGTCTTGAAAAGCGATTGAATTTGTCGATATCATACATCGCGTGCTCGTCGGTAATTTTGTCGACGCGATATATCAGCGGCGGACGCTCGTATTCGACGAGAATTTTTCGCGCGGCAAGCGTATCGGAATTGTCGGCGGGATCGAGCTCGTAATTCAAAACTTTCGCGTCGCGACTGAATTCTTGCGGAAAGACGAAATTGTTTTTGAAAAACGAAATTCGGCGATACACTCCGTCGTCGAAGAAAATCTCGGCGTCCAACTGCCACTCGTTGTTCAAATTGAAAATCCATTCGCCGTTTGAAACGTCGATCGAATATCGCTCCGACTCGCCGTCGAGAGTCATCCAAGCGTAAACGGTTTCGTCGGGGCGGAATTTTTTCGCCGCAGAATAAACGACGGCGTCTTTGTCTCGAACGGCAGTCCGAGTGTAAACGGCAGATGCTTTTTCCGAAAATCGCTCGGGATTGATTTTTATCTTGAAAGGCAACTCGGTAATTTCGTCGAGCAATCGAATTGCGCGTTTGAGCAGATCATCTTTGCCGACGGGCGTCGAAAAGGCGCGGAGCTCATCCCACGACGGCGTCTCGGGAAATTTCCGATACGGCAGATTTTTGTAAGCATAACTGTCGACGCGCGCCCAACG
>CALGGX010000170.1 GCA_937916025.1 uncultured Selenomonadales bacterium | reverse complement strand
CGACGCTCTTCCGATCTAAATCTCGTCGACATTTCTCTCGCAACCCTCGACAAAATTGATCGGCACTCCGAAATACAGATTGTGTTTCGCCCAATCGATGTTATCCGAAAAGACGAATAGAGTAAAATTCTCGCCGAGTTCGGCTTTAAGCCGCTCGATGCAACGCGCGTAGTATTCGATTGGAATGACGCCGCTCGACAGCGCGCGAAGCTGGTTCAAAACATAGTCGCCGTGTCGGATATGAAGCGAAACGGCGCAATCCTCCGCGCGGATTTTTTTCAACCACGCTTCGGTTACGGCTCCGCCGAGCTCCTTCAGCGTAAAATCCCGGCGAATGACCTCGGCGATATCGGCAAAATATTTTTCGGTTTGCCAACAGCCGTTCAATTCGACATCATCGGGATAATCGAGCACTTCCGGCATGAATCCGGCATGCCCCGAGCCGTAACCGATCTCGCGTTTGATGCCGAAACCGCGCTCGGCACTTTTGCGTCGAACATATTTGCGTTCTTCGGGCGTAACAATATCGCCGACGATATTGAAATACTTCAATTCATAGCCGTCGTGAACTTTCAGCTCGTCGAATTCCGATATATCCAATTTCAGAGCCGAATTCAGTTTGAGAGAGAGTCGACGCCCGACTGCGTAATCGAACATTTGATTGCCGACTCCGCCGCCGATTTTTGTTATGACCATTTAAATTTATCCTTTTGAGTTTGAAGATTCGATCGCCGGACGAATAAATTGCTTGTATACCAGATCAAGCCCGGAATTTCCGTTGCGATAATACATAATGCGATTGTAATTATCGATAACGGCAGGCAATCTCCGCTCGTACTCTTCCGGCGTGCATTGTTTCAGAAAATCGCCGAGCCGATCGTAATCCGATTCTTTCATAATGATGATGCCGTCGGGATTGTAAAATTTGACGACCTCGGAAGCACCGAGATAAATCGGAATCGTTTGCGAAGCGAAGCAATTTGTGATCTTTTCCGTGAAGTAAAACGGCGAAATGTTGTTCTCGATCGCGATCGAATACCGATAATGCTGAAACGGCTCTTCGATTTGACAAAATTCGCCGCCGTCAAACCGTCCGTATGTGTCTGCGAGATTTTCGCGTTTGCATTTCCGCGCGAACTCTTGACGGAGGATATGCAGTCTGCACATGCGTTTGTTTGATGCGATGATCGAAATGTTTTTCGTCTTGTGTTTGTAGTTTTCGGGGGAAATAAATTCCGGACGCGGCTCTTCACCGTATGGAAAAGCTCTGCCGTAAGTAAAATCACCCATAAGCAACAAACGCGCGTTGCTCATTGCATTGAGATGCGCGACTTCTCGAGTGAATACGTATTTGAATTCGCTTTGCATGAAATCTTTGTTCTTCAGAAAAGCCTCGAAAACTCTCGGCAAAAACGCCGCCGATTCGCCGAAGTAAGCAAATTTGTTGACAGGCTTGCCGACTTTTTTAAAGGCTTCGTTGTGGATGTACATATGATTTTTCAGAGCATAGTTGTATCGATCGAAATACATATACCTTCCCCCCCATAAGGAGAGTGGGCATTTTCAGTTTCGAGCAAAAACATCAACTGCAATCTCTCGCCGTACTTGTTGTAAATTGTCGGCTCGTGTGAACTCAGCGGAAAATGCGGACTGTAATACGGCTCGAACGGCATTTTGTCGTCGGTAAGTCCGATCGCGCGCCGCACCGATTGCTGCTCCTTACGAAGGCTGTCGACTTGCGCCGCAAGCATGTTGTTCTGCTGTTGCAACATTTGATTGAGCCAACTCAAATGCTCCGAATGTTGACGATTGACGGTCGCGGTAAGTGCATCGATTTTTTTCTGCAGCTCCGCAATTTGCTCATTCTCCAAAAAAAATCACTCCTCTTTCAATTCAAACCTCTCGCTCGGAATCGCATACAACACCGTATCGCACGCAAGCGTTTTATGACAGCGGAAACAGAATTTGTAATCCGAAACGATGCCGTTGACGTAGCGATAGATATTGAAAATATCATCGCGCTTGTGGTATGCGCTGATCATCAAAATCGGACGGCAGACTTTGATCGTCCGCTCGCCTCCGAGAAGCGCAGGCATTTCAAATCCCTCGATGTCCATTTTGATTAACGAGAATTTATTTCCCCCCCCCCTATGTTGTTCAAAAATGTTGTCGATGGTTTCAACCGAAATTTCAAGATCGCCGTCGTCAGTGAACGTCGAAATCGCGCTGTCGTTTGATTTAAATTTCAACGTCGTCTTCTCGCTGCCGAGTCCGAAATTCAGCGGCAGGAACCGCTCGACATGCCGGGCACGAAGATTTTGGTTCATCGTCGCGAAATTGCCGGGGTCGGGCTCGCAAGCAATTATCTCGCCGTACCTGTCGCCGCGCAATGAAATGAAATCCAAAATGCTGTCGCCGTCAAACGCACCGCAATCGAGCAACACGTCGTCGTCGCTGTACTTCCACGGCGCGGGCGCGAAGAAATATTGCGGACTTACAATCAACGGCAGAACCGGCGTTTGTGTTTTGAGAACTTTCGCCTGCAGATACGCCGCCAAGGATTTTTTCGAGTGCTCGTCCGCCAGATTATCATAAACTTCATCGAACTCCGCTTTGTGAGCAGTGTAAAACTCCCGCGAAATTTCCTCGACAATAACGTCGTCATGGCAATCCGCCAGTGTATAGACATTTTGACAGCCGCTCCATGCCGCGCGAATTTCGTCGTCGCTCATCAAAAACGACTCTCTGAAGCCGCGAATGATCGAGTACTTCAAGCCCGGGTTCTGCCGGATAAAATCATCGTGCGGAATGACCCCGTCAATTTTGACGTCAACTCTGTCCGTGATGAAGCCGGCAACCGGAACGCCGCACTTTTCGAGTTTCCTGTGCAAGGTTATTGCCGTAATGTCATAACCCCAGATGTACAACGGCAGAGCGGCTTTTTTGATCGAATCGACGGTTTTTTCGCCGTAATGAATTTTTTCGTCGGACATGTCAAATTCCGGAATCATTGATGCTCACTCCTTCGCTTGTTTCAATGCCGCCGAAATTTGCCCGGCGATCGAATTTTTATCCAAACCGAATTGTTTCAAATGCCAATCGCGACTGCCGAAGTGCGAAGACAAATTTCGCGAAATATCAATTCCCATGCGCCGCACCGGAATATGTATGTCGGCGTCGTTCAATGTTTCGAGCACCGCGCTCCCCATGCCGCCCTGCAGACGTATTTCTTCGACCGTGATCACGCGCCGATATTTCCGAACTTCCTCGACGAATGCGTTTTCCTCAAACGGAAATGCAAACAGATCAATCAGCGTCACTCGATCCGAAAATTCGTCATGCGCTTGAAGCACTTGCAAACAGTCCGTCGTCATGATCCCTGTCGAAACAACGCATACGTCGGTTTGTGTTGCGCGTTGCAAAAATCTGAAGCCGCTTTGAATGTCCTCGTCTTTCAATTCGTATTCGCAGTTGACGAGGCGATCGCCTCTGACATAAATCGGAGCGTCGAGCACGACGGTTTTATGCGCGGTGTATCGAGCCAAATTCAGATCGGATAAATTGTAAATCGTCAAATTCGGCGAACCGCGCAGTATGCACAAATCCTCCAGCGGAAAATGCGTGAAGCCGTCTTTCGCCATATTCAAACCGGCTCCGATGCCGAACAAAGCCAATGTCGACTTCATCAGACATGCGCCGTTGCGGAGTTGATCGAAGGCGCGAAACACCGGAAACGGATTCAGCGCATACGCCACGACTTTTTTGCCGTTCAGCGCAATGCCGCTTGCAACCGCAATCAAGTTCTGTTCGGCAATACCGACCGGCACATAGCGTTTCGGATGTTCCTCGCGCAATCCGTCCAAGCACGGAGCCGCATAATCCGCCGCCGCGATGTAAACGTCTTCGCCTTCATACACGGCTTTGACGATCTCATTCAAATACGCGTCGCGACACTCATTCATCAGCCGCACCTCCCAACTGTCTGATCGCCGACTTCGCCTTCTCGCCCTTCGGAGTAACGCCGTGCAAGTACAGCCGATCTTCCATGAAGTCGATGCCATGCCCCTTGACCGTGTCACAGACGATCATGATCGGTTTGCTTTCGATATTCTGCCCGACGGCTTTTTGAGTCGCGTCGACAATCTTTTTGATGTCATGTCCGTCAATTCGATCGACATACCAACCGAATGCCCGCCATTTATCCTCGAACGGCTCCTGTCGAAGAAGTTTTTCATTGAAGTCGGTGGCGCATTGCCGATTGCGATCCAAAAAGACAATCAGATTGTCGAGTTTGTTATGCCCCGCAAACATTGCCGCTTCCCAGATCGAACCTTCGTAGCACTCGCCGTCGCCGACAACGGCGTAATTCTTCCACGACTTGTTATCGCATTTCGCCGCATAAGCCGAGCCGCACGCCACGCCGAGCCCGATACCCAACGAACCGCCCGCAAAATCAATGCCCGGAATGCCGAACTTACTGTGGCAGCCGAGGCGTCTGTCGTCGCTGCCGAATTGATCCAATTCACTGTCGTCAATCCAACCGAAATCGGCAAAAATCGGATACAGCATGACGCTGGCATGGTTTTTGCTGAGAAACAGTCGATCACGCTCCGCCCATTCGGGATTGCTCCGATCGATGTTCATTCGATCGTAATACAGCGCGGTCAAAATTTCGGCGCAGGAGAGGGCACTCGTTACATGTCCGAAGCCCGCTTTGATGCACATTTGAAGCATGCGCAATTTCAATTGACGCGCTTTTTCATTCAACGCATTAAAATTCATTTCTTACATCCTCACAAATTGA
>CALGGX010000169.1 GCA_937916025.1 uncultured Selenomonadales bacterium | reverse complement strand
GATCCTTTCTTCAATTAATAATGCGTAATGCGTAATGCATAATTAAAAGTTCGATACTGCGTCACTTCAATTATGAATTACGAATTACGAATTACGCATTGCTTTTTAAGCGTTGATCTCGACGTTGCTGCCGACGAAGTCATCGGACGCCTCTTCGATCAACTGCTGATGGTACGGATTTGTCTCGTCGAGATCGCTGAAGAATTGCACTTTTGAATTGGCAACCGTGCCGGAGATGTAAGCGCGCCCGCACTCGGGGCAGATGTCCACGCGCAATTGCGCCGATACATTTTCAACCGCCGCCGCAGGCGTTCCATGCTGATGATGCGCCACCGCCCGCGCATGCGCATCCGAACTGTGATTGACAACATGATTGCTGTGCGTCGTGTGAGTCAAATGCGGCTTCGGCAATGTCGGCAACGTCGGCATGTCATTTTCGTCCGGCGACTCCTCATATGCTTCGAGTGCCTTGACATACTCCTTCAATGCATCCTCGTACGCTTTGAGTTCTTCCGTGTCGTAACCGTAATGCGCGGTTTCTTCCAAACTCTGCCCGTAAGAATTGAGTTCATGCAAACGCTCCGCTCCGAGCAACAAATCCGCCGTGATCGACGGCTGAAGATTGAGCGAAGTCTGTAACGGCGTCGCTTTGTTTTTGGAACTGCCGCCGGGCTTTCGGCTCGCGCAAGTCCTGCACTCCGCCGGCGAAGACAATCGCCCGGGCGTTTTGATTTTCGACAATGTCGGATTCAAAAGCACAACTTCATTATGAATGACTGCCGGAGATTTTTTGTCTTCATCGCGGATATAGAGTTCGTAATTGATTTTTTCAACGTCTTCTTCGGCGGCGCGCTTGAAACGTTCCCGCAATTCTTCCGATAACTCTCTTTGCTCACGCTCGAGACGATCGACATCGCGCGTCGTGTTGTTTGCATTGAAACCGTCCAAACTGAGCGTCGCGCGTCGAGTCAAATGCTGATCGGCACCTGCATTCAATATCACGATTCCTTTCACTGCCATTTTTTACACCCCATTCCCTTTGAATTGTCAACAGCTGCCGTCGCAAACTGCAGTCACTTGATGATAATTTTTTCGAGCATTTTTTTGACATCGTCGATGCAGACGCGCGTATTGTAGCACGGACCGTTCGGACGCAAATTCAGCACGCCGACTGCCGGCAACGGGTAAACATCTTGAATGCCGCTCATCAGATCGCGCTCGCATGCAATTGCGAGAACCGCTTGCGGACGCGTCTGTTTGACGAATTGCCGAGCAAGAGTGCCGCCGGTTGCCACCAAGAAATGGAAGCCGAGTTCGTCCGACAATTTCATGAGATCGCCGATATTGCACCCGCCGCATCGCTTGCAATTGTTCGGATCGCGCGTGATTTTGTGCGGGCAGGTCGCCAATTGCAGACAGTGCGGAACGAGCACCAGCAGGCGATCGGCTTTGACTTTGATCCCGCATTTGATGAAGATCAAATTGCTGACGGCAATGAACGAGCCTTCCAATTGCCGCCGACTGATGCCGAAAATTCTTCCGATCCGAACCGATATCGGAAACAACAGGCGAATGAGCGCGTAAGAATATCGACGCAACAGCGGCAGGAACGGCAACCCTTCCATTGCGAGCACCATGTTGAAGACGATGCCGACCGACAGAATTGAAATCGAAACGATGATTGCACCGACCATTGACGGCAATTCTTCCCATATATCGCGCAAGCCGAGATAAGTGAGCTTCCACATGCCGTAAAGCGCGAGCGCGGCGAGAAATTCCGTTATCAACATCAAACCGAGGAAGACGCGTTTTTTCGGACGCGCGATTGCGAGTACCGAAGTCATTTGATCACCTCCCAAGCAATTGATGTCCTTTGAGATAATCGGCAGCCGACATTTTTTTGCAATTGGGAGCTTGGAGCTCGAGAATTTCAACGACGCCGTCACCGGTTCCGATTAAAAGTCTGTGTCGCTCCGCGCGGAGTACTTTGCCGCATTCGGCTGTGCAATCCGACGGAGCTTCAGCGATTCGCGTGCGGTAGATTTTGAATTTCCTGCCGTCGAATTCGGCAAAAGCACGTCCGCACAGCCCGCGCACGAGATCATGAATTTGCCGCGCGGATTTGTTCCAATCGATCGCGCCCGTATCTTTTTTGATCATCGGCGCGTAAGTCGATTGCGAGTCGTCCTGCTTCTCGCGTTGCAACGTGCCCGCGCGGAGTTGATCAAGCGTCTCGTTAAGCGCATCGATGCTCGCCTTCGTCAACTCATCGTAAAGTTCCGGCAGATGCATGTCGGCATGGATTGAAACTTCTCGACGAACGAGCATGTCGCCGGTATCGAGCCCGGCGTTCATCATCATCGTCGTTATGCCCGTCCGAGTCTCGCCGTTGATCAAACACCATTCGATCGGAGCCGCACCGCGATATCTCGGAAGCAACGACGCATGCACATTGATACAGCCGAACTTCGGCAAGTCGAGAAGGCGTTGCGGAAGGATTTGTCCGAACGCGGCAACGACGATCAAATCCGGCGCAAACTTCGCCAATTCATCAATAACGTTATCGTCTTTTACGCGCTCGGGCTGAAGGACGGGCAACGAATTATTTTGAGCGAACACCTTAACGGGCGAAGGCTGTAATTTTTGTCCTCGTCCGCGCGGGCGATCGGGTTGTGTGACAACGCAAATGAGTTCAATGTCCGGGCGTTCGAGGAGCGTTTTCAGACTCGCGACCGCAAACTCCGGCGTGCCCATAAAAATTGTTTTGAGTTTATCCATGCAATCATCCTTTCAATCAAAAACATTATATCAGAAGACGGCGAGGAGCACCGCAAACACGACACTCAACTTGTCGATCGGCGCGACTTTCAATACTTCGCCATGCTTGAGTGTCAAGAAATAGAACAGCCATGACGATGCTCCCGCCGGTCCGCTCAATACGATGAAGCTCAACGCGCGCTTGTCGTCAAACACTTCGGCAATTCGAGCGAGACTGCCTTGCGCCGCCAACACCGTCAGCAGAAATATTGACATGATGATTGCGCGAACGGCGGTTGCCGCATTGCTGTCGATACATCCATGTCATTCGTCGTTTGATTGTCTGCTCTCGCTGAGATTTTTCGCAATCTCGATGAACAATTTGCCGTCGAGATGATCGATTTCATGTTGCAAGGCGCGAGCGAGAAGTCCGTCCGCCTCGACGAATTTTTTCTTGCCGTAGCGATTGGTGTACTCGACGCGAACTTTTTCCGCACGCTCGACTTCGCCGAAGAGTCCGGGGAATGACAGGCAACCTTCGGAGCCGACGACACTGCCTTCGCGCTCGGTGATCACCGGATTGATCAGTTCGTAGAGTTTTTTCTTGTCGACATCAATGACGGCAATCCTGAGCGGAACTCCGACTTGCGGTGCGGCGAGTCCGACGCCTTCCTTAGCACACATCGTTTCGACCATGTCATCGAGCAGATGCTTCAACTTTTTATCGATACGCTCGACCGGCGCGCATACTTCTTTCAACACCGGCTCGCCCATTCGCTTTATCTCCATTACCGACAAATTCAACAGTCCTTTCGATTATTATAATACACTTATTCGCCGACGATTGAAAAAATCCTATGCTCATTATCAAGAAGCGGCGTAAAAACCCTCGAATTTATTCGTGTGGATATATGCCGCAATTGAATTTGCTCCAAAATGCTGTTACAATGCAACCGGCGGTTAACCTTCCGCCATATCAAAAAGCGTTATAAGTAAGCTGAAGCCTTCGGGCGACAGTGTAGAGGCAATTTGGCAATGCCTTTGAGCATTTTATGTTCTCGAGAATCCCCTGTGGGGAGTGTCAAATAATTCATCAACTGCAATTTGGAGGTAATGTAATGATTAAAGTGAGCATCATCGGCGCAACGGGATATGCCGGTGCGGAATTGTTTTCGATCCTCAATCGCCATCCGCAAGTCAATATCACGCATGTTACATCGGAAAGTCACACGGGCGAAGTCATTTCCGATCTTTATCCGCATCTCCGAAACATTTTCGATCTGAAGTTGGAGAGTTTGAAAGACATCGAGGCAATCGGAGCCGACAGCGATTTTGTTTTTGTCGCGCTGCCGCACGGGCATGCAATGGACATCGGCAGGCAACTCGAAAATCTTCCGACGCGGATAATTGATCTCGGCGCGGATTATCGCTTCGCCGATCCCGACGTTTACGAGCAGTGGTATCACGTCAAGCACACGCATCGGAACGCGCATCGTGTTTACGGCTTGGCGGAACTCAATCGCGAGGATATCAAAAGCGCGAAGATCATTGCAAACGCCGGCTGTTACACGACGGCATCGATCCTCGCGTTGGCTCCGCTCGCGAAACATCATCTGATCGACGTTAACTCGATCGTGATTGACGCGAAGTCGGGAGTGAGCGGCGCGGGGCGCAAGCCGAATCAGGCAAATCACTTTCCCGAGTTGTATGACAGCATCAAAGCGTACGGCGTGGCGACGCATCGACACACGCCGGAGATCGAGCAGGCGTTGACCGAGCTCGGCGGCGAGGAAGTCATCATTAATTTCACGCCGCACTTGGTACCGATGTCGAGAGGAATATTATCGACGTGTTACGCGCAATTGAAGGCGGAGATCACGGCGGAGATGATCGATGCGGCGTTCCATAAAATGTACGGCGGAGAATATTTCATTCGACTGCTCGGGCGCGGAGGATATCCGGCGACGAAAAATGTGCGCGGCTCGAATTTCTGCGATATCGGCTGGCATGTAGATGCGCGGACGCGGCGAGTGATAGTGCTTTCGGCGATTGACAATCTGGTGAAAGGAGCGGCGGGGCAGGCGGTACAGAACATGAATATAGCGGCGGGCTTTGAGGAGAAGACCGCGCTCGATGTGGTGCCGATGTATCCTTGAGGGAGGCGCATCGAATTGGCAATTCCGAGCACAAAAGAGATCGGCGAGATCATTTTGAATTTCTTGAAAGACGGTCGAACGTACGCGTTCAGCGGCATAAAAGCTCGCGTCAGAGCCGAAGCGAATATGACCGCCGACGATTTGAAGAAGAAGAACAGAAAAGGCACGCAACACATTTGGATTCATCGAACCGAAGTTGCTTTGAATGAATTGAAACGCGACGGATTTGTTGAAATGCCGAAGCGCGAGCGATACAAGATCACGGCGGCGGG
>CALGGX010000168.1 GCA_937916025.1 uncultured Selenomonadales bacterium | reverse complement strand
TCAGTGCATCAAGCAGGTTTCCGAACAGAAGGCTGCATAAGTACGTTTGCAGCCTGAGAGCACTTATCAGCATGCGGGCAACGTGGACAGAACTTGCAGCCCTCTGGCAGATGCGTTGGATCTGGTGGAAGCCCCTTTATCGGGCTAAGCCTCTTCGAATCGTCATCGAGCTTAGGTAAGGAACCAAACAAGCCAAGGGTATAAGGGTGCCTAGGATTTCTAAAGATATGCTCCCTTGTACCGCTTTCCACAATCTCGCCGTCCGTGATCAGATCGTCCGAGCCGCTCACTGCTGCCGCGCCTTTGATGTATCGAGCGAGAGTGATCGCCGCATCCCGCGCGGAAGCTACCGAGTCTGTCGAGTCGACGCCCCGCACCCGCCCGATCGTCTCGTCGTCAATCAAGCCCCACAACCGAGCGACCGCTATGATCTCCGACGCATTTCCGCGCACAATTGTCGGCGGGAAGTGTTTCATTTGCCGAATCAATTCCGTCCGCAATGAGCTCATTCCAATCCCGACAGGATCAAGCACCCACGGCGTCTTGCAATCGGCGAGCGCGCGGATCATTCGCGGCAATGTCTCTGCGTAGAACGGTAACGCCGTACCCATGTTGATGTAAACCGCCGGAGCAATCGCTGCGATCGCCTCGCACTCGTCCGGCAAATACAACATTGCCGCCGAGCCGCCGACCGCCAATTGCGCGTTCGCAACAAAATCCTGCGTCACGGTGTTCGTAACCGAAGGTGCCATCGGATTTTTCTCGCGCGCATCTTCAACCGCCGCGCGGATTTTCGATCTGATCTCCGCTTCGTTCAATGCAATCACTCCTCAATCGAAAAGGAGCAGCCCTGCCGAACTGCTCCTTGAAATTTCATGTTATGGTGACGCCTATGGGATTCGAACCCATGAAACCGGCGTGAGAGGCCGGTGTCTTGACCGCTTGACCAAGGCGCCGATGTCTTTCAACGCTCGGTAATATACTACACCGCTCGAAGATTGTCAAGCGTTTCATGCAAACGGCGAAGCGAATTTTTTTTGCCGAGGAGATACAAAATCTCATTCACCCCGCCCGGCGTAATTTTCTGCCCCGACAGTCCGACGCGCAAAGGCCACATCACCGTGCCGACCTTCAGCCCCGTCGAAGCAGTAAACTCTCCGACGCGCTCCGAAATATTCTCGAGAGTCCAATCGTCGATCGCCTCGAGCATTTCAATCGTCGGCGCAATGATCTCGATCGACTTCTCGACCGTCACTTTGTTTTTCTTGTTGATAAAAAGCTCTGCATCAAACGGCGGCATTTCGAGCAGGAATTTGAGCTTGTCATTGAGCTCGCCGAATTTCGCAACGCGCGTTTTCAGTAAGCTCGCGAGGAAATTCCATTTCGACTCGAGATTCTCGTCGAGCTCCACAAAACTCCGTGCGGAAGTTGCGAATTCTTCATCAGACATGCGCTTGAAATATTCGCCGTTCATCCAATCGAGTTTGTCATAATCGAAAACCGCCGGAGACTTCGACAAGCCGTCAAGGCTGAACGCCGCAATCAATTCTTCCGGCGAGAAAATCTCTTGATTGCTGTTCTTCGGACTCCAACCGAGCAACGCCACGTAATTCGTGATCGCCTCCGGCAGATACCCCGCCTTGATCAGATCGTCGAAACTCGTCGCGCCATGCCGCTTCGACAGTTTTGATACCGAACCGTCCGTCGCCTTGCCCATCACCGGCGCGAGATGTATGAACGACGGCAACTCCCAGCCGAAGAATTGATACAGCAACACGTGCTTCGGCGTCGACGTGATAAACTCCGTGCCGCGAATGATATGCGAGACTTCCATCAAGTGATCGTCGATGACGTTCGCAAAATTGTATGTCGGCATGCCGTCGCGCTTCAACAGCACTTGATCTTCGAGCTCGGAATTGGCAATCGTGATGTTGCCGTGCAACAGATCGAAAAACGTCGTCTCGCCCGCAAGCGGCATTTTCTGTCGAATGACGTACGGCACTCCCGCCGCGAGATTTTTTTCGATCTCCGCCGCCGATAAATCCCTGCAATGCCGATCGTAACCGCCGAATTTCTTCTCGCCGTCCGACTGCTCTTCCGATTGTTGGCAGAAACAGCGATACGCATGCCCGCTCTCGACCAACTGCTCGGCGTATTTTTTATAAATATCCATGCGCTCGCTCTGGACGTAAGGCGCGAATTTGCCGCCGTGATGCGGTCCTTCGTCGGGAATTATCCGCGCGGCTTTGAGAGTGTTCTCGATAAACTCGACCGCTCCCTCGACGTAGCGCGCGCGATCCGTGTCCTCAATTCGCAAAATAAAATCGCCGCCGGACGCCTTCGCAAACAAATATGCGTAAAGCGCGGTGCGAAGATTTCCGATATGCATGAAACCGGTCGGACTCGGCGCAAACCGAGTGCGAACTCTGTTCAAAGTCAATGTATCTCCTCCAATCAAAATGTCGATTGCGAAACGGCGATTGCCACCGCCAACGCGTCTGCCGTGTCGTCGAGCGCAATTTGCCCTTCGAGCCGCAACAATTTGCCGATCATGAACATCATCTGTTGCTTATCCGCATTGCCGTAACCGGTGATTGCGAGTTTGATCTCCGCCGGCGTCAGCTCGACGAGATTGATTTGATTTTTCGCCGCCGCCAACAATACCACGCCGCGCGCCTGCCCGACAGGGATCGCCGTCGTCGCGTTTCGACCGAAAAACAGCTTCTCCACGCCCAGCACGTGCGGCTTGTATTCCTTCATCAGCGCGTCGACGCCGTCGTAAATCTTTTCCAACCGATCCTGCATGCGCGCTTTCGGATGCGTCGTGATCGAGTCGAATACGAGCGGCGTCAATCGATCGCCTTCGATCTCTATCAAGCCGTAGCCGCATCGCGCCGTCCCGGGATCAATCCCCATCGCGATCATTGCAATGCGTAATGCGTAATGCGTAATGCGTAATTAATTCGTTGAGCATCCGGCGTTCCTCCAATTATGAATTACGAATTACGCATTAATCATTGAATTCATAGTTGCCATAGACGTTCTGAACGTCGTCGTCTTCGTCGAGCGCGTCGAGCAGGTTCTGCATTTTCTCGGCATCTTTGCCCTCGAGCTTGACGGTCGTATCGGGAACTTGCGTTATTTCTGCCGACGCCGTTTCGATCTTATGCTCCGCCAGTGCCGCCTCGATCGCGTCGAAATCTTCCGGTGCCGCCGTGATCTCGTAAGAGTCCTCGTCCGCCTCGAAATCCTCCGCGCCCGCGTCGAGCACTATCGTCATCAACTCGTCCTCGTCCTCGAACGACTCTTTGTCGACCACGAACACCGCCTTCTTCTTGAACATCCAGCCCACGCAACCGTTCTCGCCGAGATTGCCGCCGTGCTTGCTGAATATATGCCGCACCGACGCCGCCGTCCGATTGCGATTGTCCGTCAAAATGTCGAGCATCAACGCCGCGCCGCCGGGACCGTAGCCTTCATACGTAATCTCTTCGTAATTCGCACCGTCCGTCGCGCCAAGTCCTTTTTGAATTGCGCGATTGATGTTGTCTTTCGGAATGTTGTTTGACTTCGCCTTAGACAGCGCGAGCTTCAAGCGCATGTTGCCGGTCGGATCGGCACCGCCCATTCGCACCGCAATCGTGATCTCGCGTCCGATTTTTGTTGTGATCGCGCCGCGAATTGCGTCATTCGCGCCCTTCTTGCGTTTAATGTTTGCCCATTTGGAATGTCCCGACATAAATTACTCCCCTTTGATCAGTTTGAAAAATTTCTTCTTGCCGATGCGCACAACCGCGCCGCGCTCGATCTCCGCCGCCGTCACGAGCCGATCGGAATCGCCGACCTTCTCGTCGTCGAGCGACAGTCCGTTCTGCGCGATCAATCGACGCCCTTCGCCTTTCGAGCCGATAATTTTATGCTCGACGAGCAGATCGAGTAACTTCCGATCGCCCGCCTCTCCGACCGAGATCGTCGGAATATCTTCCCTCGCACCGCCGAAGATCGATTGCGCCTGCTTTTGAGCCGCGTCCGCCGCGTTCGCTCCGTGCACGAGTTTCGTCACTTCGTATGCGAGGATCGATTTCGCTTCGTTGATCGCCGAATCTTTCAGCGCGCTCAACCGATTTACTTCTTCCATCGGCAGGAATGTCAACAGCGACAAACACGTCTTGACATCAGCATCGTCGACATTGCGCCAGTACTGATAAAACTCGTAAGGCGACACTTTTTCCGCGTCGAGCCACAATGCCCCGCCCGCCGTCTTGCCCATTTTCGAGCCGTCCGACTTCGTCAGCAACTTGTTCGTCAAGCCGTACACCGCGCGACCGGTTTTGCGCCGCGTCAACTCCACGCCCGCGATGATGTTCGACCATTGATCGTCACCGCCGAGTTGCATCACGCAATCATAATCGCCGTTCAGCTTGTAAAAATCATACGCCTGCATCACCATGTAATTGAACTCGAGGAACGTCAAGCCCTTCTCCCAACGCTGTTTGTAGCACTCGGCGGCGAGCATGCGATTGACTGTAAAATGCGCGCCGACCTCTCGCAACAGATCGATGTAGCCGAGCTTGCGGAGCCAATCGCCGTTGTTCACCATCAACGCCTTGCCGTCCGAGAAGTCGATAAACCGCGCGATCTGCTTTTTGAAACACTCACAATTGTGCTCGATGATCTCGTCGGTCATAACCTTCCGAAGATCGGAGCGACCGGAAGGATCGCCGACCGTGCCGGTGCCGCCTCCGACCAAGCAGATCGGTCGATGCCCCGCGCGCTGCATGTGCGCCATCACCATCAGCGCAATGAAATGCCCGGCGTGCAGACTGTCCGCCGTCGGATCGAAACCGATGTAAAACGTGATCTTCTTGTTGCCGAGCAACTCGCGCACTTCGGCTTCGTCAGTGCATTGCGCCAAAAATCCGCGCTCCTTCAGAGTGTCAAATACATTTTCTGCCAAAAAACTCAACTCCAATCAATTTCTTCCCTTCGAGACGCTGTCACCGGGCGAAGGCACGTCATAATTATCCGTGCCGCCGGACAGCTCCGAATACGACGGTTCTCGATACGACGGCTCGGGCTCGCGATATACCGGTTCCGGCTCGCGATATGACGGCTCGGGTTCTCGATATACCGGTTCCGGCTCTCGATACGTCGGCTCGGGCTCGCGATAAGCCTCCGGCTCCCGC
>CALGGX010000167.1 GCA_937916025.1 uncultured Selenomonadales bacterium | reverse complement strand
CGTTCGGATCGATCTGATCGGTTCTCGCCGCCGCCGCCGTGCCCTCGCGCATCGAATACGGAAAGACATGCAATTTCGAGAACGGCATCGACTCGACGAACTCGATCGACTGCTCGAACATGTCATTCGTCTCGCCCGGGAAGCCGACGATCAGATCGGTCGTGATTGCGATGTTCGGAATTTCGATCGCGAGCCGCTCGATCAATTGCGCGAACTGCCGCGTCGAGTACGGTCGATGCATTGCGCGGAGGACTTCGTCACAGCCGCTCTGCAACGGCAAATGCAAGTGCCGACACAGCCGCCGATCGTTTTTGAGCAACTCGATCAACTCGTTGTGCACTTCGGTTGCCTCGATCGACGATAAGCGTAAGCGCGAGGGCATGCCGGACTCGAGCGCGGCGTTGACGGCGTCGATCAATCGCAAGCCGCAATCCTTGCCGTACGCGCCGAGATGAATGCCGGTCAGCACGATCTCTCGGAAGCCGAGCGAATGCAATTGCGAGCACTCCGCGCGGAGCGAGTCAAGCGATCGCGATCGAACCGTGCCGCGCAATGTCGGGATGATGCAATACGAACAGCGATTATCGCAACCGTCCTCGATCTTTATAAACGCGCGCGTGCGGGACGGAATGTGCGGCAACTCTTCAAAAGTCGATCCAACCGCCCCAACAATATTAAATTCGTCACTCCGATCGATTGTCGTCTCGACTCCGCTCCGCCATTTCCTTTCAACCGCCCGCCGGACGAGCTCAACAATCCTCCCTCTTTCTTTCGTTCCGATCACGATATCGGCGTCGATCTCGTTCGGACTGCTTTGCGAATAGCAACCGACCGCCGCGATCACTTTTCCGCTCCGCGCGGCTTTGTGGATCATCTGCCGCGATTTTTGCGCCGCGACCGCCGTCACCGCGCACGTATTGATCACGACCGCATCCGCCTCGTCAATCGCGTCGACGATTGCATGTCCGGCGAGCTCGAACAGCCGTTGCATCGACTCGGTTTCGACTTGATTGACTTTGCAGCCGAGCGTCAGGAATTTTATCTTCATGCGATCAACCGTTGAGCTCATATCGAATGATGGCGAGCGTCGACAGCGCGGCGGTATCGACCTTCAGAATTTGCGAGCCGAGGCTTACGCTGATTGCGCCGGCGTCTTTAATCATGCGCACTTCGCGATCGCTGAAACTGCCTTCCGGTCCGATCAGAATGATCACTTCGCGGCGGATATCGCGCACCACGCTTTTGATGTAAGTCTCGCGCTCGCGCTCATTGCAGAACAGAAACACGCTGTTTTCATTTGCGAGCGTAGGTTTGACTTCTTCGAGCCATTCCGACAAGTCTTTGATCCTGTCGAGGAACGGCAGAGTATTTCGACCGGACTGTTCCGCCGCCTCGCGAATGATGCGCGCCCAACGCTCGCGCTTGGAATGTTCGCGCACTTCGGACGGGCGGGTAATTGTTCGATCGGAAATGAGCGGCACGAGTCTCGATACGCCGAGCTCGGTTGCTTTTTCGACGATGATATCGAATTTATTCTGCTTCGGCAGACAGCAAGCGAGAGTGATCGGGCGTTCGACTCGGAGTTGAATGATCTCGCCGACGCGGCGCGCCTTGACTGATTCCCGATCGAATTGAATGAGCTCGACTTCGGCGCAACTGCCGAGCGCATCGACGACTTCAAACCGATCCCCGATGCGCGAGCGCAATGAATAGCCGAGATGCCGCGCGGTTTCGCCGGTGAATGTGATGTCGTCCGTCAATTGATCAATAAAAATGCGTTTCATGGTTTCACCTCTCGAAATGAGTTTATACCACAGTGCCTGGAATTTGGCAACGAAAAACGCCGCCATGCCGCTCCCAATGTTTCATTGCCTTTTTTATTGACGATAATCTGTCGACGGATATAAAATTAAATTGGCAGGCTCAAAAAAATATTTTGAGGTGATACTTATGATTGAACAACATGGAACCTTCATGACAGGGGGGGGGGAAGAAAATTATATGAGCTCTTTCCTCTTCGATCTCCAGCGATTCGCGTTGAGCGATCTCACGCTGCAGGACGGCGTGTATCTGATCCAAAGCGCCGACGATGTTTCAACGTTTGCTGCACTCGATTCCGACACGCGCTCGGGGCAGACGTTCAGAATTACTGCCGATCTCGATCTGAGCAGCTTGTTCACTCTGACGGGCGTCGAGACGACTGCGGGGATCACCATCAAGGACGGCGTCGTAACGATCAACGCCGCCAACCTCCCGACCAATCCCACGACGGACACGAGCATTACGATCGAAACGGCGGACGGCGTCACAACCGAATACACTCTTGCGTTTGCCGACGACGTCCCGCAACCGGTTGATGATCCCGAAAATATTGTGATCGAGCTTGCCAACGGCACGACGACCATCGCTAAAGACGGCTTGTATAAGTTCGCCTCCGACTACACCGGCACGTTGACGATCGAATCGACCGCGAAAAACGTCAGGCTTGTCGGCGCGGACTCTCAACTGTCCGACGTCTATATCGACGCGAGTGCCGTCACGGGCGCAAACCTTTGGATTCAAGACCTTGACATCCAATCGAGCGGGTATGCGAATGTGATCAAGTTCGGCTCGGGCACCAATTACCTCACCGTCAAGGGCACCAACAGCCTCATAAATACCGCAGGTAACAGCGTCTTCAATCAGGCACTGATCAATGTGGGCGGCGGGCTCAACATCATGGGCGACGGCAAATTGACGGCAAAACTCGACACTTGGTGGGCGTGGACTCCGGCGATCGGCTCCGATCGGTCTCAAAACTTGTCGACGTCGGCAATCAACATAGGCGATTCTGTCACCCTCGAAGCAGTGGCGGAACGAGGTCAGGTCATCGGTGCCGGTAACAATGGCGGCTCGATCGGCGATATCTCCATCGGCGGCAAAGCTAACGTTACCGCAACCGCAACGACGAGTAGCAGCGACAAGGGGGGGCATCGGCACGGGTGGATACATGCCCGGCTCGGTAGGCACGATCACCTACGGCACGAACGCCACCGTCACCATCAACAGCACCGCCGTAACCGACAAGACCGCCAATATCGCCGCCGACAGTCTCATCGCGCGGTTCGAGCCCACGAATGCCGTTTACGATTGGACTGATCTGACCAACGGCTCTTCGACGCGCAGAAAGCTGACCAAAAGCGCAGGATACATTCTCGACGGCAACAACAAGTCGATCTCGTATTCGACGGCGGAGGAGTATACCGCTCTGTTCACGCTGAAGGGAATCAAATCGACCGACGGGATCACGGTTGAGAACGGCGTTGACAAGAGCGTCGTCACGATCAGCAAAGCCAATCTGATCGACAATCCGACGGAGGGATCGACGGTCGAGCTCACGGTTGTCGAAGGCAACAATCACACGTTGGCTGTGGCGGACGACATCCTGCCGGTCATGCCTGCCGAAGGTGATCCGTTCATGATGAGCGGCACGAGCGGCTATACCATCAGCGCGGACGGCGTCTATAAATTCGACGAGGGCTTCAGCGGCACCGTCAAGATTGAATCGACGGCGAAAAATGTCAGGATTATCGGCGCGGGCTCTCAACTGACCAACGTCTATATCGATGCAAGCACCGTCACCGACGCCAACCTTTGGATCGAGGATCTCAACATCAGATCGAGCGGGGCTGTGAATATGATCAAGTTCGGCTCGGTCAGCGAAGGCGGAGGCAATTATCTCACCGTCAAGGGCGAAAACACTCTCGTCAGTACCAATGGCAGCTACAATCCCGGACCGGCAGTGATCAATGTGGGCGGCGGGCTAAACATCATCGGCGACGGCTCGTTGACGGCACAACTCCCCAACGGCTATACGTTTGGCGCGGCGATCGGCTCCAATTACAACCAAAATTTATCGTCGTCGAATATCAACATAGGCGGCTCTCTCACCATCGATGCTTACTCGAATAACGGCGGCGCGGGCATAGGCAGCGGCTACAAAGGAGCGATCGGAGCAATATCGATCGGCGGCAACGCTACCGTCAGCGGTTCGACGAGTCAGGAAGCCAATGGCATCGGCGCGGGCTCAAGCGGCTCGGCGGGAACGATCACCTACGGCACCCGCACCACCGTCACCAACAAAGGCACCGTCATCACCGACGATCAAAAGACC
>CALGGX010000166.1 GCA_937916025.1 uncultured Selenomonadales bacterium | reverse complement strand
AAAATATGGGGTATCATTACGCTTGTATTGCGGGCATGACTGTTGCCATTTCAGATGTTGTGGTGCCGCCGAAGAAAAAAGATATTATCGCGGCGACGAAAGAAAAGGCAAATAAAGTCGAGCGTCAATATACGCGCGGTTTGATTACCGAGCAGGAGCGTTACAAGAAGGTTGTCGATCTGTGGAATGCGGCGACAGAAGAAGTCGCCGACGCGATGATGGAAAATATGGATCCGTTCAATCCGATCTTCATGATGGCAGATTCCGGCGCGCGCGGTAACAAACAGCAAATGCGTCAATTGGCGGGCATGCGCGGCTTGATGGCCGATCCTTCCGGCAAGATCATCGACCTTCCGATTACCGCAAACTTCCGCGAAGGACTTTCCGTATCGGATTACTTCATCAGCTCGCATGGCGCGCGCAAAGGACTTGCCGATACCGCGCTTCGGACGGCGGACTCGGGCTATCTCACGCGTCGACTTGTCGATGTGGCGCAAGATGTAATTGTTCGCGAAGAAGATTGCGATGTTTCGGTGATCAATTTGTTGCTCGCTCGCGCAAAACTCGCCGAAGATACGCTCGATGCCCTTGAAATTCTTAATGACATGCTCATCGGTCGGGTATTGGCTGCCGATATTGTTGATCCGGAGACGGGAGAAGTTCTCGTCAAGCGCGATTCGATCCTCAACGAAGACTCTTTGACGAAGATCGGCGAACGCTCAATTCAAAGCCTTACCATTCGCGGCACTTCGCTTTACTCTCAAACCGGTGCGGGTCACGTCATGATAAAGGAAGTGATCAAACTCGGTACTTCGGATGAGGAGGAACGGCAAGGACTTCGTGCATCGATCTTTCACGAGATGCTCGGCAAAGAAGTTACGCGCGACGTAGTCAATTCGGACGGCGATTACATCATCGACTCCGGAGATGTTCTCAATGATGAAAAAATTGCAATGCTGTTGGAAAGCGATGCGCGTGAAGTGTGTGTCCGAAACAATAATGTGCGCGGAATTGAAGTCGAAGCAATCAAAGAAGGCTCCGGCATCATCGAGTCACTTGAAGATCGTATTATCGGACGCGTACTCGCGGAAGACATTATCGATCCGAATACCGGCGAAAAAATTGCGTCACTGAATGATTCCGTAGATGCGGAACTGGCGGCGAAGATCGCCAAAGTTCGCGAGAAGGTTTCGATCAGAAGTGTGTTGACCTGCAAATCGCAATTCGGAGTGTGTATCAAATGCTACGGACGCGATCTCGCAAATCAGTCGGAAGTGGAAGTCGGTGAAGCGGTCGGGATTATCGCAGCGCAATCAATCGGCGAGCCCGGCACTCAATTGACGATGAGAACGTTCCATACGGGCGGCGTCGCGGGCGAAGACATTACGCAAGGTCTGCCGCGTGTCGAAGAATTGTTCGAGGCGCGCAAGCCGAAACACAACGCCTTGATTGCGGAAGTCGACGGTTTGATCCATCTTGACGACAAAGGCAAGAACGGAATGAATCAGATTTTCGTATCGCCGGAAGAAGGGCAACCGCGAGAATATCTCGTGCCGTACGGTTCGAGAATTTCCGTCAATGAAGGCGATATCGTCAAGGCGGGTGACAAACTCACCGAAGGCGCGATCAATCCGCACGACATTCTTCGCGTTTGCGGACTGAAAGAAACGCAACGGTATCTCGTCTACGAAGTCCAAAAAGTGTATAAATCGCAGGGCGTCGAGATTAATGATAAGCACATCGAAGTTATGGTTCGGCAGATGCTTCATAAAGTGAAGATCGAAGAGTCCGGCTCTACAGACTTCCTGCCGGGCGAGTACATCGACATCAACGCGTTTGAAGCCGCAAATACAAAAGTGATTGAAGAAGGCGGCGAACCGGCGGTTGCAAAACCGATTTTGCTCGGAATTACAAAGGCTTCGCTGGCAACGGACTCTTTCCTCTCGGCGGCGTCGTTCCAAGAGACAACGCGCGTGTTGACGGATGCGGCAATCAAAGGCAAGGTTGATCCGCTCATCGGACTGAAAGAAAATGTCATCATCGGCAAGCTGATTCCGGCGGGAAGCGGAATGCCGAGATATCGCGATCTTGAAGTCATTGACAAGACGCTCGATCCCGATTATATCGAAGACGAATTTTGATCGGACAGCTACAGTCAATCGAAAATAAATTTTTGATACCGGAAGGGGTATGACAAGGTATGGCAACTATGCAGAGACTTGCAGCATTGGAAGGCGACGGTTACTACACGATTACGAACGTCGTTGTCGGAGATGATTCCACGACGACGGTTCGTACGACGTACATCGATGCGAATCACACCGTGCCCGTCACCGATGATGATCAGTACATTGCGGATCGCTACTACGGCACCGGCAAAAATGCAGGCGTCGACTATCAAGGCTACACGGCAGATGTTGACGTGACGCTCGGCTCCGATTCTTATGTTTCGATCGGTGCCATTCGCGGCTCGGACGGTACTTCCATGATTTACGGCTCGTCGGCGGCAGAGACGATTTACGCGGGCGGCGGCGACAATACCATCAACGGCGGCGGCGGACGCGACGTCCTTGTCAGCGGCAATGACAACAAATACGGTTCGGCGTTGTTTGAATTCACTGTCGGCAACGGTAAAGACACCATCAACGGTTTTGAAGCATACAGCTCGAGAACTTCCGTCACGGCGGATCGCTTGACGATTGATGAAGGTTATGATGCCAAGATTGTCGGTGACAATGTGCGCCTTTCGCTCAACAGCAGCGATCAGTTGACGTTGGTTGACAAGGCCGGCGAAATGCTTGTGATCAACGATGACGTTTCCGAAATCGGCAATGAGCTTGCGTATGATTCGGTCGTGGCAAATTACGTCGGCATTGACAATGCAACGGTTGCAATCGGCGATGTCGAAGAAGACGTGGCAATGTGGGTCAACCTCGGCGAGCTCGGCTGGGAAGATGGCGCGAAGTTTGCAAACGTCAGAACCATCGATGCAAGCGGCTACTATGAAAACGCGACGTTGGTCGGCGGCTCCGAAACCACGGAGATTTATTGCGGACATGGCGGCAACACGGTTTGGGGCGGTCATACTGCCAGCAACGATACGATCTACGGCGGCGAAGGCAATACCGCAATAGTTTATCTCTACGGCAACGGCAATGATGTCTTTGAAGGCGCAAAAGACGGCGATTTGGTTGCATTCCTCAACATCGGACTCGAAGAGATCGATTGGGCAAACAGCAAATTCGATTCGACTGCACTGGACTTCAAACTCAATGACGGCGGCTCGATGAAGATCAACGGCGACAAAGAAGTCGTAGTTCAGCTTAACAACGGCTCGCAATGGACGAATGATCGCCAAGGCGGTTGGAATTTCAAAGGCATGGCGGAATAATACGAATTGACTTGACATAAAAAAAGGAGGCGCGAATGGAATTTCTTATCGCGCTGATATGCCGATTTTTTCGGACGCGGCTTGTTTTTCTGCGGCGGCTTTTTTCCCTGCTCATTCGGAGGAGATTCCGGCGAAGTCGAACGCATCGGTCGATGATTGCCGCTTGTCGAATTGCGTTCGAGCGACCGGTTCCGATTTGCATTCGATTGCGGCACATTCGATTGACGGCGTTCGTATCGCTCCTTTCGCTCCGGACTCTCGTTTTGATTGGGATATTCATTCCGCTCCGAACGATCCGCATTTCGATTATCTCGAGAACGACGTCCGGGGGCATTTCGATTTCCGCCGAAAGTTCGCGATTCAACCGGCTTGCGAACTTCAACCGGTTTTTCCGAGTCAATTGTCTCCATGTTTTCATCGGCGCGATCCAACTGCTCGAGTTTTTCCGCCGCAACACTGTCTTCATCCGCATTCAAATTGTCAATCGTCGGCTCCCTGCCGCACAAAATGCAACCATCGCGATAATTGTTGTCTTCATATTCCAAACAGCACATCAATCGCCCGCAACAACCCGATATCTTTGTAGGATTCAGCGATAAATTCTGTTCCTTTGCCATGCGGATTGATACCGCCGTGAAGTCGCCCAAGAAATTCGCGCAACACAACGGGCGTCCGCAATGTCCGATTCCGCCCATCAATTTTGTCTCGTCACGAATTCCGACTTGCCGCAATTCAATCCGCGTCCGAAACACATACGCCAAATCTCTCACCAGTTCTCGAAAATCCACGCGCCCTTCTGCCGTGAACGAGAAGATGATTTTATTGACATCAAACGTGAACTCCACGCTGATGAGTTTCATCGGCAGGTTGTGCTCCGCAATTTTCTGCTTGCAAATCAAAAATGCTTCCTGCTCTCGTCGCTTGTTGTCGGCATGTTTAAGCAAATCATTCGGCGTCGCGCGTCGTCGGACGCTTCGCAAATGCAATTCATCCGACGCAATTTCGCCGGGACCGATAACAACTCGCCCGCATTCCAAACCGCGTTCGGTTTCCGCGATCACCCAATCGCCGTTCCTGATGCTTGAAAAACCCGGGCGATAATATTCAATTCGCCCGACTTTCTTGAATCGAACTCCGATTGCCGTTTGCATTCAAACACTCCTTTTCAGATTGAACAAAAACGAATCGCAAATCAGCCGAAGATCTGCATTGGAATTCAATCGGCGTTGCGCTTCCAATGCCTGATCGAAAAACGCAAAAATACTCCGCTCGTCAAGCCCCGCCGCCCGCTTTTGCAATTCATCTCGCATGTCCGGATTGTACAATTGCGCGTTCGTATCAATCAACAGCATGTCGCGCAAAAATTTCTCGAACCAAATCAGCCAATCGGCAACATTCGCGCGCGTTGCTTTGCCGAGCTCTTCGCTCGTTTTGAAA
>CALGGX010000165.1 GCA_937916025.1 uncultured Selenomonadales bacterium | reverse complement strand
AACTGTCAACCGCCGAGTTGCGCAATTGCATTCGCCGATCGCTCGTTGTATAATAATTAATCGCGCGAAGGATTTTTCATCGCCAATACATTTTTCGACATTGACGCCGCGCCGCCTCTGCAGTATAATTTCAAGATTAAAAACGACATCGGAGGAAATTTTTATGTGCGGAATTGTTGGGTACATCGGAAAAAAATCCGCCGCGCCGTTTTTGCTCGACGGCTTGACAAAACTCGAGTATCGCGGCTACGATTCGGCAGGCATCGCCGTTTTCGACGGCAATGACATTTTCATAGAGAAATCGGTCGGACGTCTCGACGCGCTCAAAGACAAACTCAAAGGCAGAAAACTCGACGGAGTGATCGGGATCGGTCACACGCGCTGGGCAACTCACGGGCGTCCTTCGGATCAGAATGCGCATCCGCATACCGATTGCCATGGCGAGTTTGTCATCGTTCACAACGGCATCATCGAGAATTTCATGCAATTGAAAGAGATGTTGCTTGTCAAGGGGCATCGTTTCACCTCGGAAACGGATACGGAAGTCGTCGCGCATCTTGTCGAGGAATTTTATCGCGGCGATTTTGCCGAAGCCGTCCGCGCGGTGCTCAAAAAGATCGAGGGCTCGTATTCGCTCGTATTCATGTCGAAAAAGCATCCCGACGAATTGATCTGCGCCAAGCAAGACAACCCGCTCGTGGTCGGACTCGGCGAAGGAGAGAATTTCATTGCGTCCGACATACCCGCGATTATCAATCGTACTCGCAAGACTTACATTTTGAACGACGGCGAGATTGCAATCGTCAAACTTGATTCCGTCCGGATCATCGATCGAAACGGCAAGCCCGTCGACAAAAAAATCTTTCAAGTCAATTGGAACGCCGAAGCGGCTGAAAAAGGCGGTTACGAGCACTTCATGTTGAAAGAGATCAACGAGCAGCCGAAGGCGGTGCGCGATACGATGTCGAAACGCATTGCCAAAGACGGCAGTCGAATTACGCTCGATGAGCTCGGCTGGGCAAAAGAATTTCTCGACGGCATCAATAAAATCTACATCATAGCGTGCGGCACGGCGTATCACGCCGGACTGGTCGGCAAGTTCTACATCGAAAAGCTCGCGCGAATGTTGGTCGAAGTCGATTTGGCGTCCGAATTTCGATATCGCGATCCGATCGTCGACGACAAAACGCTTGTGATCGTCATCAGTCAATCGGGCGAGACTTCAGACACACTCGCCGCGCTGAAGGAATCGAAACGGCGCGGAGCTCGGACGCTGGCGGTGACG